>NZ_JACJEC010000006.1:181082-222140 GCF_014163875.1 Pseudoalteromonas sp. SR43-3
CAGGCGAGCTTTCTTAATAACACTGCACTTCCCTATTAAAATAAGTAAGTGGCGTCCCCAAGGGGATTCGAACCCCTGTTACCGCCGTGAAAGGGCGGTGTCCTAGGCCTCTAGACGATGGGGACACATAAATGTGTCACTAGGACAGTTGATAAGTTTAACTCACATCATGAGCTTTAAGGTAATTACGTTTAATACAAGTAAAGACTCGAGCTTTAATTGTGACGCTATTTTCTCGGTAAAACCGCCTTTAACTAATAAAAGTTAAGTGGCGTCCCCAAGGGGATTCGAACCCCTGTTACCGCCGTGAAAGGGCGGTGTCCTAGGCCTCTAGACGATGGGGACACAGAAAACTGCTACCCTAGGACAAAACACTAATTTTTGGTGGAGCCATGCGGGATCGAACCGCAGACCTCTTCACTGCCAGCGAAGCGCTCTCCCAGCTGAGCTATGGCCCCAACTTAATCAACACCCACCGTGATAAACACATCGTGTATCGCTTAGTGCGGGGCGCATTCTATGCACCACCCAAAATAAAGTCAACAGTTTTTTACCTAGCTTTATTTAAATGGTTTAATTTTCAACAAACTGGCTATCAAGCGTGCTAAAAAATACAATTTGAATAAGATTCAAGCCCTACTGCTTATAATAACATCACTATATTGCAGCGAATACTCAATAGCCCCCACTCCCCCATTTAATGAAACAAAATTGCATCAAAGCAAAGGTATACATTTATATGCAAATTAAACTTATCTATAAACTACCAATTAAGGCCCCGCCAATCGCCTTAATCTTTTAAAAGTTACAATTGCTTATAATAACCAAAACTTAAATGTGGGTTTGAGAGTACCCGCAGCCTTTACTTGCTTAATAACCAGCGTAACTCGTACTAAAAAATTCGATTATTGTTTGAAGAGCATTTTTAAAAGAGCACTGTTACTTCGTAATTCTATGTATAAAACTTCAAGGCGCGCTGATCTTTGGTGGGTGAAGCGGAAGCTTTGCTCGGCTTTTACTTGGCCCACTAGTTTACAAACCTCGCGCCGCGATTTAATCGTCCCTAGATTGAACAAATTTGAATCCACAAAGGTCAACACGCCCTAGTTATATGTGATCTATTTAGTCTTAACCCGAAGCTAGTAGCGAGGAATACGTATTTACGAGATGGCTAGGTTGGCTTATAAAAATAAAGTAAGTACAAAAATAGAGTTTAGAATGCTGAAATAGCATTTATTTTGGGAAGTTTAGATTAAATTCATTTTTAAAGGACCGCTCTATTCACTAAATAACTCGCCCTAATATTAATCGATCTTGCTCATAATCATAAAAACGACTCCAGTAAAAAAACAATGAGTATCGTAAAACTAAATTTAAGGTTAATAAAATACAATTCCCTACTCACTTTTAGGTGCTTAATTGAACTGCAATATCAAATTTGATGATAAAATAGACTTCAACCATATCCTATTGTTTATAAAACCTTCATTCAGCACATTTTTATCATTCAAGTGTTGACACATTTCCAACTCTATCTATAATAGCGCCCCACAACAACGCAGCAATGCAATGTTGTTTAGATGTGGGTGATTAGCTCAGTTGGGAGAGCATCGCCCTTACAAGGCGAGGGTCACTGGTTCAAGTCCAGTATCACCCACCACTTTTTAGTTAAAGTGTTCACATCTAAATTCTATATGGGTCATAAGCTCAGTTAGAAAATAGAGAGCATTACCGCTACTAACAAGTAACGGCAAAGTTCACTGGTTAAAGTCCAGTACTATTTATTTAATAGTAGCGTTTTAAATTATATGTGGGTGATTAGCTCAGTTGGGAGAGCATCGCCCTTACAAGGCGAGGGTCACTGGTTCAAGTCCAGTATCACCCACCACATATAAAACCTATTACTATATTAATAGTCGTGTTTTAAAATTGTAATATGGGTCGTTAGCTCAGTTGGGAGAGCATCGCCCTTACAAGGCGAGGGTCACTGGTTCAAGTCCAGTACGACCCACCATTCCTAGAATGGTGCATATTACAAAAAAATCTAAATGGGTCGTTAGCTCAGTTAGAAAAAAGAGAGCATCACCGCTATTTACAAGTAACGGCGAGGTTCACTGGTTAAAGTCCAGTACTATTTATTTTAATAGTAGAGTTTTAATTTATATGTGGGTGATTAGCTCAGTTGGGAGAGCATCGCCCTTACAAGGCGAGGGTCACTGGTTCAAGTCCAGTATCACCCACCACATATAAACCTATTATTATATCAATAGTCGCGTTTTAAAATTTAATATGGGTCGTTAGCTCAGTTGGGAGAGCATCGCCCTTACAAGGCGAGGGTCACTGGTTCAAGTCCAGTACGACCCACCATTCATAGAATGGTGCATATTAAAATGTAATTTGGGTGATTAGCTCAGTTGGGAGAGCATCGCCCTTACAAGGCGAGGGTCACTGGTTCAAGTCCAGTATCACCCACCAAATTACATCAAGCGGTTAATTGATAATAAAGAATTAAATAACAGGCATACCTATTATATGTGGGTGATTAGCTCAGTTGGGAGAGCATCGCCCTTACAAGGCGAGGGTCACTGGTTCAAGTCCAGTATCACCCACCACATATAAATACCATCAGATAACTTCTCTAGTAATAACTCTTTCTTTTCATATTAAATATATTTAAGAACTTTATAAAAACTCAATATAAAAATCGTATGTAATTAACTTAGTCGTAAGAAAAAGAGCATCACCACCCTTTACAAATAATGGCGAGGGTCACTGGTATCAAGCCAAGTAATCACCCACCACATATAAATACCATTAAACAATTTCTCTAGTAATAACTTTTTCCCATATTAAATACGTTTAACTCCTATTTTTACCTTAAATATATTTCATATTTTTATTAAAATCTAAATTACCATATCAAAGCACTCATCAAATATAGCGTTTCCATTTTACTTATTTAGTTTTTAATTATGCTATTCGGCTCAGTACTTTCGAAGTTAGATAAACGTATTAGACAAAGTTAAGTACCTAATAAATACAGCTATCATTTAAATTCCCTTGTAAGGAGTTAAACTGTTGATTATAGTCTGTGTTAAATACAATTACACTTAAGCCAATGCCAACTAAGATCTATTCAAAAGCCAAAATACTTATAGTAGAGGAGCAGCCACTTGCTCAAAGCTATATGAAACAATCGTTAGAAAGGCTTGGCTTTCGGCAGTTGCGCTTTGCTGATCATGCAAACTCTGCAAAAGAGCAGTGTTTAAGTGAAGAATTTGATCTAATAGTTTGCTCATTCAACTTAAACAAACACCAAGATGGCTACCAGCTTTATGAAGAGCTACGTGTTAAGCAGCTCATAAAAAGTTCGACTGGCTTTATTTTTATCTCAGCAGAAACAAGTGGCTCACTCGTTCATAGTGTTCTTGAGCTGCAGCCAGATGACTTTTTAGTTAAGCCTTTTACAGTACAAGAGCTTAAAACACGCATTGAACGAATCTTAAAGCGTAAACACGACTTACAAACAGTGTATTCATTAATTGATGATGGTAACGATTCAAAAGCTATTAAATTTATTGATACCGCTCTGGATAAAAAAAATAATAATTACAGTCCTATCCTACTTCGCTTAAAAGGCGATGCCCTACTTCGCTTAAAGCGTGCTCAAGATGCAAAAGACTTTTTTAAGTCTGTTCTCGATATTCAAAAATTTGCTTGGGCAAAAGTAGGTTTAGTAGAGGCACTTATAGCGAATAACGAACATATTTTGGCGCAGCGAATGCTCAAGACAATGTTAGAGCGCCAAGAAACTCGTTTAGTAGCCCTTGATTTGTTGGGCAGATTAGAAATAAAGCTAAATCAGTTTGAACTAGCACAAAGCTTTTTAAGTCAAGCAGCAGACATTGCACCGCGAAACATCACACGCCAAAAATCGTTAAGTAATGTGTCGCTAATTAATCACGACTACGAAAAAAGCTATTTAACTCAAAAAGATATAGCCACCTTTGCAAAGCACTCAATACACGACCACCCCGATGTATATTTAAATGCAGCACGTGCCGGTATCGACTTTGCGTTAACGACTGATCAAACTGATCAAATTCAACGAATTTCTAGACAAACAAATCAGTACATTAATGATTTAAAAAAACAGTTTCCTAATAATGCAAATCAAGCTCAAATTGATGTACTTAATGCACGACTTCATTACTTAAAAGACGAGCATCAAAAAGCGAAAAAGCTAATTGAGCAGCTTGATGACGACGATACTCATATCCGATCGGTTGATGGAGCACTTGATAAAGCAAAAGCATTTCATGAGCTGGGGTTTCATCAGAAGGCGCAAACCTTATTCACACAAATAATTAGCCACTGTGAAAGACACCCTGCAGTTAGCGACACAACTTACTTGCGTTATATTCAGCAGCAACAAAGTGAGCGACGCGATATTAAAATGGGTCCAAAAGAGCTTAATAACCATGCCGTTAATCAATTTAATAAAGGGCAGTTAAATACTGCGCTGGAAGCTTTTACGCAAGCATTTAGAGTAATGCCTCGCAATCAGAGTATTGCACTTAATTTATTACAGTGCCTATTTGATTCAACCAAGCAATCTGGCAGCTCATTTAATATGGATCTTGCTAGAAGATGCTACGCCCTTCTTGATAAAACTAAATTACAAGCAGATCAGACGCAGCGTTTAGATAAGATTTTACATATAGCAAAAGAAATGAATTTAGATATTCAAAGCGCTAGTAAATAAAATATTAGATCTTTTTCATTGCTGCGGCATTAACGCAATAACGTAAACCTGTTGGTAATGGGCCATCTGGAAAAATATGGCCTAAGTGCGAATCGCATACGTTACAAACCACCTCTATGCGCTCCATACCATGACTTGTATCGTTTACATAACCAATCGCTTCAATTGTTGCAGGTTGCGTAAATGACGGCCAACCAGTGCCACTATCAAACTTTTCATCGGCATCAAACAATAGATTATCACAGCAAATACACACATACTTGCCAGGTTCGAGTAATGTACAACTACCCGAGCTATCTGGGCGCTCTGTTCCTTTCTTACGTGTTACGTAATATTCATCTTCTGATAGTTGCATCCGCCACTGCTCGTCAGTTTTGACTACTTTTTTACTTGGGGTAGGATTGCCGTTGGTGGCAAAGTTAATAACATCATTCCACTTCAACATAATAGCCTCATTGAATAGTTGATTAACCGTACTTAATAAATTTATAAGAAGTACGGTTAATTATTACGTTATTTAATACACTAAAGATCAGCTAAAGAGTGTTGACCGTTTAAAACTAAAACTCGTTCAATTTTAAAGGTAATCTCCTCAGCTAAAGGTAATATTTTGTTTTTCTGAGTCGGTAAGTATTCGTTTAATAAAACTATCTAGCTCTGCTTTTTTTACAGGTAAACTAACACTCATTTGGCGCTCGTTATTACTGTAAATAATTAGCTCATCATCCTTTGTTGTTATGCGTTCAATACTCTCAATAACTAACCAATTTGGACCATGCTTTTTATCAAAAAATCCCATCAAACTAAAAAGTAGTAAATGTTGGGCATCTCGCTGAATAAAATCCTCTAGCCTATTTCTTGATTTAAATAAGGGCGTTAGCCTATAAACGCTTGAGCAAAAAACAAATACCCACAACCCAAATAGCGCTTTAAACCACATAGACTCTAAAAGCTCAGTGCTAATCATTAAAATAATAAGCACTAAGCCTATTAACGATATAGCTATCGCTATTTTTTTATTTACAGCGTCCACAACTAATCCCTTTTAAGTCGCTTTTTTTCTTCTGATGCTTTTTCTGTCGGCTCAGGCCAATCATTAAAAAAAACGGTTAAATAACGGCTTTTCACCAAATACCACAATACCCATAAAACAATCATCATTTGTACTGCTAAAAATGATGAAAATCGATAATGGCTATGCGCGGCTTGAATACTTAACCATGTTAAATCAACAACAGCACATACAATAAGGGGCCAGCGCATATGCCGCCATATTTTTGCTAACTTATCGCTCGCACTGTGTGAATCTCGTGGTCTGCGTAAACAAAATAAAATAGTCGGTATTATTGCGATACTTCCAATTGCTATTGCAATAAAAAAATCATTTTTATTTTTAAAAAATAACGACATTAAATCAAGTTCAGGCCTGCGACTTAAAGCCGCAATCACCCAAATAAAATAGCCACGTAATAGCACAAGCAAACTTAAATTAAATGCAATAGGAGTTCGGTAACTTCCGTACTTATCCCAGTATTCTGGACCGTATCGGCTCATTGTTGCGTCCTAACCATTATGCTTTTTAAGCAGCTCAATTAATTCATCTTCCGTGAGTATGTCGATACCTAAATCTTGGGCTTTAGTCAGTTTTGAACCCGCTTTTTCACCCGCGACTAACGCATCAGTTTTCGCTGATACGCTACCAGATACTTTAGCACCTAGCTGCTGTAAGCGTGCTTTTGCGTCATTACGATTAAGCGTATTTAGCGTACCAGTAAGTACATAAGTAAGCCCAGCAAGCGGTTGTTCTTCTTCAGAAGGTGCACTCAACGCTGGCCAGTTTACGCCTTGCTCTATAAGCGCATTAACAACTGCTAAATTATGCTCTTCATCAAAAAAGCCACGAACATGCGTTGCAACTATTTCGCCTACATCACTTACCTGCGTTAAACTATCAATGCTGGCATTTATTATATTTTCAAGGGTAAGGAAGTGATTAGCTAAATTTTGTGCTGTTGCCTCACCTGCTTCGCGAATACCTAATGAATATAAAAACTTAGCAAGCGTAGTGCCTTTCGCCTCTTCAAGGGCTGTTACTAAATTTTTGGCTGACTTAGGTCCCATGCGTTCAAGTGACTCAAAATGTCCTTGTTTTAAAATAAACAAATCAGCGGGTGTTTTTATAAGCTCTCTGTCTACCAGCTGATCAACAATTTTATCGCCAAGGCCGTCTATATCCAGCGCTTTGCGTGACGCAAAGTGTTTAATTGCTTGTTTGCGTTGTGCAGGACATACAAGCCCACCCGTACAACGAGCGACAGCTTCGCCTTCAACCTTTTCAACATGAGAGTCACAAATAGGACAAGTTACTGGAAATTCGATATCGCTGGCATCATCAGGGCGGCGCTCAAGTACAACTTGCGTTATTTGTGGGATTATTTCAAAGTGTCACTTTATATCATACATTTCAACTAGAATTAACCTACTCTATATATTTGACTTATACAATAATTGATACCATAGTTTTTCTAATTGAAATTTTCAAGTAGGGATTTTGGGATGTCAATCGAAGTAAAACTCAACTCGTTATCCGCCTCTCTATGCCCAGAGTCACACAGAGTGCTCGTTAAGTATGCCAGAAGTCGGGCGCGCCAAGGAAGGAACAACGTAATCAACTTAGTAGATACATACATTGGACTACTAGAATCCCCCATAAGAAATGGTGACGCTGCTGAACTAACAAAGGTTCTCGTATATATCCGCACACACCTGTGCCAAAACTACACAAACCATGTGGTTCTGACAAAACTCTCCGAAATTTACAACCTAATGTCACTATTAGTAAATAAAGGAATAATCACGGGCGACTTGCGCTTCCCTGA
Organism: Pseudoalteromonas sp. SR43-3; assembly: GCF_014163875.1. Lineage (NCBI taxonomy): Bacteria > Pseudomonadati > Pseudomonadota > Gammaproteobacteria > Alteromonadales > Pseudoalteromonadaceae > Pseudoalteromonas > Pseudoalteromonas sp. SR43-3. The sequence continues at coordinate 188,727 of NZ_JACJEC010000006.1, forward strand.
GAAGCCCAATTTTAACGCTAAATATAAAGTTTATAAGACTCAGGTAATTCCTACTAAGTATCTAAGCAAGATCAAGCCTAAAAAGTGCAGTGCTGACGAAGAATTCTACGATACGCTATCAAGAACCTGTTCTGCTAAAATAGTCGTGAGGTTAAAAGAGCATGTCTACAATTTCAAGATAGTAAAACACCACAGAGGTCCACTAAATGACTTTTTAAACTTTGTATATTTTGAGCACCAAAGATGGTACGAACATCCAAAGGTAATCGAAGGATCGCTACTTAAATTCAGGAACAACCTACTACGCAAGTTCTCCAGAAACTCTGCCTACGGAAAGTTTCAAAACGTAAAAAATGCCATTGAGGTCCTTAGGGACCATAATCTTATACCTAAGAATACAGACTTTCCAGACAACCTACGGAGGTGCACAAAAACCATGAAGGTTACAGTCAACAACCCTCTCCTATGTACCACTGACGTTTATGATGAACGAAAAAAAAACCTATTCAGAAACACACCTGATTTCATAAAAGAGCTAGCCGATGAACTTGACAGTAATCTAAAGCTCTTACTTAAAGAAGCAAGGAAAATAGTCTACGAAGCTTACCGAAAGTTTAAAGATCGTGACCTGATAATATCGAACAGTGAAAAGTCTGAATTCCTCAAGCATCCCGAGCTTCGAACATTGAAAACAGTCACTTCAAAAAATCATCGGGCATGGGAAAAAGAGTGCAATCCATTTTCAAGCGGAATTGCTTCAACCCCAAAAAGAGTAAGTAACCTTGTGGCTTACTTCGATCACTTTTATGACTGCTTCATAAATGGTACGGGGAAACACAACCTAGAAGGAATTAGATGTATAAATGAAGTTCAACAATACCTTGGATTAACAACTTCAGTAGCTTCCGCGATGCAAGTCATCATTGTTGAAGAGCTTGGTATCAACCCTTACTCGCTGTATAGGGTGAAAGTATATTCAGGTGGTCACGGGCATGAATTTATCCAAGTAACTGATGAAGGTTCTGTAAGACTCAGGGCCTTAAAGCCCCGAGCTAGACATGCTAAAACAAGAAAGGCTGAGGGGTCTTTACTCGATCTAAAAGATATCCCAGAACAGGATATTGATGCTGCGACCTGCCTAAAAATAGCACTTAGTATGACCTGTAGGGCGAGAGAAGTTACAAAACAAAGTGAGCTCTGGTTATGCTCTTCCAAAGATGGCGTCAAATACCGCACGCCTGGAGCCTTTCAAAATACATTAAAAACAATCAGAGCTAAGGCTGCAAAAAACAGCGACATATTAAATAATATCACACTAAAAAAAGTTCGCTCATCAAAAGGAGTTTGGATTTATTTAGACTCCAATGGTAACTCCTTAAAGGCCGCTAATTACTTTGGAAACACTGTAAAAACCACTCTTACAAGGTATATCCCTGATTACCTAGCTGAATTAGTGTATAGAGTAAAAATCAGAAACTTTCAGCACATCCTCTTGTTCATGGCTATAGCCTATGATGAATCACCAGAATACTCAATTGGGTTAACTATCGGAGAGTTTAGCGACCAAGTTACAAAAGCTTTCGACAATCCAGATATGGGGGGTTCTCTTTATGAGAGCCTTAAATCACAAGAGACAGAATATGAAACCTCTGAGGTTAAGTATTTTTGCGTATCATTTAAAAATATAGTGCTGGCATTGAAATATGCAAAGGATGGTAAAGAGCAAAGTCTTAAAGATGACTGTAGAGCTGCAATTTCTAAAATTTCTGAAGGTCCTCTCATCATGAAGCAACTTCTTAGACAAGCTGAGAAAAAACTTAACAGCATCGAAGAAGAGTGAAATGGAAAATACTGGATTACCCCCTTACAAAGAACTACATGACCCTAATAAATCAGCAACTATGAATAAGGTGGACAGCTACCCCAAACCCAGCTGGATGATGAATGAAAGTGTATTCGATACTACCTGGGTGATAGCAAAAACAGGGTATGCATTAGAAGATAACCAGAACCTTACTCGAAATCTTACTTTTGCCAGAGAGGTTTCTCACAACGAACTACTGACAGATAAAATCAACAAACCTTTACTTGAGGACGTAAGGAACAGCCTGCTCTACTTGAATACCAAAGGCAAGATAACAAGAGCTGAAAGAACCGGAGATATATTGAAAACTGCGTGTCACTTGATATTTCACGCAAATGAACTGCAAAAGCTAAAAAACCAGAAGCCTATAAGAACCTTGGCGGAAATCAGCTTTGAACACGTTAAAGATTATTTACTATCTTTCAAAGTAGAAAGGCTTGATTTTGATAAGTTATTGGAAATTATTCTAAATCACTGGAATTCAAAAGGCGATATAGATTGGGACTTACTAAAACGGTCAACAACACTTACAACCAGGCAGTTCGGAAGCCTAAAAAACAGGTTAATAAAATATTTAGAATGTAATCACGAAAAATTCCGCACTGAAATTGGTTATACAAAACATTACCCCAATGCTTACATTATTGAATTCGACGCAGATCGTGATTTAGTACCAAAAGCTAAAACCATATCAAACGAAATATCTAAACTTCACTGCCTTTACACAGCCAGACCTACTCAAAAGTACAAATTCAGGCACGCTGTACAGAAGCTCTTCTCAAGCGGGCACACCATTTTCAATGAAATGGTTGAACCCAAGAAAACCCCACTTATGCCAGTTGAAACGGCTCTTCATACACTGTCATCGGCACTCCACTTTATTCGCACTTATGGGCTAGCGTTGAGGGAATACCTTTCTTCGTTAAATAAGGAAGAGAGAGCCATAATAAACTCTAACGGAGCAAGAGAACATATTGATAATTTTATTAAATATCAACTTATGGCTTTTGAAAACACCTCGATACCTGCCGCCCTCAACGACCTAAATCTTACTTCATGGCGTCGTGAGAGTGAGAATTATAAAAACGATTTTAGCGACGGCATATCCGTAGCAACAGCTGTAAGGATATACATCGCCTCTATCTGGATACTTATCGCTAGTTTTTCTGCTGCCAGAACAACTTCACTTCTCACATTGAGACGCAATTGTTTTGTGCAATCACCAATAGATGGCTTATTTGATCTAATTTTGCGGATACCAAAAAGCTCAGAAAGATGGGAGCTTGAAGAGGTACACAGGCCAATCCCTGACCTAGTATATGATTACGGTTTAGAGTTTGCTGCATTTGTATGCGAAATTGAAGATAGACGTAGTTTAGTTTGTGACGATAAAGAATCGTACCTTTTTACTCGTACTCTCAATGCTCGTTCAAGCACCGCATCCACCTATACAAGAGAAACTAATGAACATCAAAAAGCACTTAGCAGAGACGCTCTAGACGATTGCTTAGATACATTTTTTGACTGGGTCGAGTCTCCAGTGATTGATGGAAAGAGATGGTACGCGAGAACACATCAATTTAGACGCTTCTTCGCAGTTCTATATTTCAATCTTACTGATGGAGAGGGGCTGGATGAACTCTCTTGGTTTCTGGGGCACGCCAGCTTAGACCAGACATTTCATTATGCTGAAATAGCTCCAACTGATGAATGGATTGAGGAAGCAGAGTTAGCTCTTGCTAGAATCGGAGCCTCTTTAAACAAACACATCAATGCTGATGAAGATATTCTCGCCATTGTTGATAAAGCTAGAAAAACATCGAATGTATCGACTGTAATAGAACCTCTTGTGCAAAAGCTAATTTCTGAACATAAAGAAAAAACCAACCAGGAAGTTCGCTTTTGTAGAATTGAAGGTGAGGAAGTTTTCTTTTATTTCTCTGGAAAAAAAGGATACTAATAATGTCTCAGTACAAGCCTGGAGAAACCTCAACTGAGGTAATAAACAAAAAGAACGACATTACCAAGTCAATTTTAAAGAAAGCCAATTTAATAGATGCAATTAAGTGTATTGATGATGTATACACATCCCTGAATATTAAAGGATATTCTATTGCGGAGTCAGCTGTTCACAAATGGAGCGATGATGAACTAGGCATCGTCTCATACTCATGGAATACAGCACACACCAAACACAACGCTCAGGCACTTAAAAAACTTCAAGCGGCGATCAAAAATGTAAATAAAAGACTCGCTGGAGGCCAAAAGGAATGTAAAAAGAGGCGGCAATATGAATCTACTGACGACACCACTGTTCAATTACGCAAAGAGAATGAAGAACTGAAAAATTCCTTAGCAGAAGTATATCGCGCTTACATGCATCTGATTGAAAGCTACCGAGAGGATAAGGTAATTGACGACGCCATTAGAAAACTAATCCTAGACCAAGCGCACATACTTGGAAAACAGCGTATTTGGGACGTTAAGTAATGTCGAAAGTTTTTATTGCCGACCAGCCTAACCTTGGTAGCATCTTAACTAGCAGCAGAATAGCTGAAAGGTCTAAATGCCAGGTCCCCCTGATTATAAAGGAAGGTGGCAGCTTTGATTGGAATGCGAACGCATTTCTTACCCATGTTGGAGGCGGCCCTAGAGTTTATAACGTAAAACCCCTTGCAACTACAGTTGTTAAAAAGGCATACAACTTAAATTTGTTCTGCTCTTTTCTAGAGCTAGAAAACACCAATATTTATGATGCGAATGATAGCACTCTCTATCACTTTGTTGAACACCTCAAAGACAGAGGTATATTTGACGACACAATAATAAAACACGTCAGGTTAGCTATTGAATACATAGTATATATATCTAACCGACAACCAGAGGTAATGTTAGCCAGCTGCGATAAAGATGACACTAAGAGTTACAAGGTAAACTATACGAAGAAGACTATAAAAAAAGGCCACATCGAAATACAATACTATACTCACCACTGCCTTGATGGCTTAATTCACATAAGTACTGATGTTGATTTCATTCGTGACCACGAGTTAGAGATGTGGCTTGATTCGATTAATTGCAACACGTTCCACCCCATTGTTGACGATTTTCTCCTAAGCAGATGGCAAGCATTCACCACTTTACTTGATATATCTGGCTCGAGAATTACCGAAATACATCAAATCACCAGATCAATGATTAAGGAAGCGGCCAAAGGCCTGCTTAGCAGCAAGCAGCACATCATTAGAAACATTCCTGTTGTGAAAGGTAAGTACAAAGGCAAAAAGCGCGAAGTTGAAACAACTCGGGACGATATCCAGATTCTACTTTGGCACATCGAAATGGTGGAAAATATATTTCCTGATATTAGCCACGATGCGATATTCGTTGACTCAAGGAACGGGAAGGCGCTCAAGGCCACATACTTAAAAAACTATGCTAAGAAAGTTATTAACGGAAGCAAATACTGCCGCCATCTCAGCCATGTTACCAACCACTCCTTCCGCCATAGGTTTATCACTCTAACAATAGCTAAGTCCATTAAAAAATTAGCTAAATCCGGAAGTTTTCATAACATTTTAACGGTTGCTGCAAATGCGTGCCGAAAAATCACTATGCACGCATCTACTGACACATTATCAACATACATTCACCTCGCCCATGAAACTAATCAACCTACTTCAAATCGAAATATAGAGGAAAACCAAGTATCAACTCAGGTTAAGATTAGAGTGAAACACATGCTCAAGGTTGCTGGCGCTCTAAACTCAAAAGAAATTAGTGAAAAGGAGGCTTTAGATTCTCTATTAATAACACTATCTGAGCTTCGTAAGTTTTCTACGCTTACTTAATGAGACTTAATCAATTCCAATTGGACATGTTAAGGATGTTTGGTCGTCGTATGCCAATATCCGGGTTACTTTACAAACTAGGAAACTCTACACTTTCAAAGTCACCAACTATGCTTCGGTAAATAGTGGGATCATTAAAATTAGCGACACTTTTACCTGTTAATATAGTTTCATAGCCATTTATAGTTATATTCCCAAATAGTTTTTAGTGCCATTAGATCCCCATTCGGAAGTTACGCCGATGCCTGTCGAATGTATGCCTTTGACCTGAAAGTAAGATTATATGTTGCTCTAGAAACAACCTCATCTTCTGCATTTCCAATACCATGGAGAAATAGAGACTAGCTAGCTTCATCACCAGCGATATCGGAGTTTTTCAAGGTTCAAAGACTATATCTGGAAAAAATGTGACTATCAGAGAAAATTTATCCATTAATAAGCTCATTAATTTCTAAAGTGATAACTTCTTGCAAAATCAAGCAATGAAGAGAGCTTCCCCTCAGGTATTGAAGTCTATTGATAGTGTGCTTCACGTCATAAGACACCTTCATTTTAGGCGTTATAGCCATACTTGAGTCTGTTTACGGTATTTTTAATTAATTCACGGCCAGCTATAGAATTCATAAACGTTAAAGGTTTTTTAGAGTCGAATTGGAGTGAAGGGGCGTTTAACCAAATATTAAAACGCTCTATATTTTCAAAGTAATCAAGACAAAAAGAGCAAATTTTTGCAATTTCAAATGCACTTTCACTCAAAGTGGTATTTAAAGACTTTAATTCTTTTTTATAGCGTACATATGAGCTGTTGCTAGTTCTAATAGCTGAAGAAAATACTCGTATATCCCAGCCTAACTCTATCCTTAGACGCTCAGCATTTTTGATATATACACCTTGATGTATAAAGTTAATTTGCTCTAGGTGACTTGAACTTTCACTGATCTTTCTATTGGTTAAAATCTCTATAAAGTCTATTTTTTTATGAATTTCAGAGAAGCTATACATAGCAACACCTTAAATTAAGTTATATTTCCTCGTGTAACTGAAATTGATGTTACCTGTAGAGGTCTACTTGAGGTAAATTCTAGCGTATTTACCGCAATTCACTTAACCCTAAAGCGATCGCTTCTTGTTGAAAACGGCCTGATATATTAATAATTCGCTCATAGGCACCGGTTAAAAAATGTTCCTCTGTCGCTTCAGGTCTATTGCTCATAACTGGCTGATCAAAAAAGTCAGCAAAGTTATCAAAATCAAACTGAGCTTTGGAGGTTTTTTTATTTTTCTTATTAAAGGTCATTTCACTTAAACCTTCATCTTCAGTAGGTTCTTCAGCAGTAGCTTTCATCTTTTCAAACTTAACTACATCAGCTTCAAATGGAACATCTTGATTAACTCTATACGCGTACTCTAAAAGCTTAGGTTCGGCAGGCATGTACATAATAGCTTCTTGGTTTTTAGAGTTTGTTACCCTCAGTATACGGCCCAATATTTGGCGATAATGCATTTCTGTTTTTATGTTTGTAAGGTGGCAGCAAACCTGCAAACGAGGGATATTTGTACCTTCGCTAATCATACCAACAGAAATAATCCACTTAGTTTGTGCATACCTAAACTGCTGAATAATACTTGTAGGTTCATTTTCTCGGTAGGTTACAACAGTGCTATCCTCGTCAAAGTGAGTTCGCATTAACATAGAGATTTGATGGGCATGCTCAACAGACGATGCAACAATCAACCCCGCTGCATCGGGGTTTATCAATCTAAATGAGATAAGCTTTTTTTGAGCGGAAGAAATTATGTATTTTATTACCGCTTCATTTTCAATAATTTCTTGATAAGAAACGCCAGAGTAGTTTAATAACGCTTTAAAGCAGTTAAATGTTTTGGTTTCAACGTCATCTACAACTGTAATATGGTTATTATCAACAGCTACTATTTTTGGAACCCGACACACATTATCTACAATAGCCTCTGAAAGCCCGTAAACGTAGTCACACGCTATTTTGTTGTTAGGCAGCTGGTAAGATGAAAGAACAATAGGTGCAGCATCAGAGCGCCAAGGAGTGCCTGTTAAGGCTAATGTGTACTGTGCTTTATTTTGAATGTTAAGTATTATCTGTTCACCCCATGCATTGGCATTGTCCATATTAGAGCCAGCACAATGATGAATTTCATCAAATATTACAAAAACACGATATCGTTCAAATAGCTGCCAAAAGTGCACATCTAAATACTGTAAGCTTTGATAGGTTAAAGCTCTACCTTTAGCGCCAATAAGCCCATCAAATCGTTCATTCGTTTTTAGCTGTAAGCTTTCCTTAAAGTCTTGAGAAACAATAGACGACGGTGAAAAACAAATGATTAAATCGACCATATTGTTTTTTAATAATTGATCGGCTAATTCTGAGGCCATTAAGGTTTTACCCGCCCCAGGAGTTGCCAAGGCTAAAAAGTGGCTATTGCCGCTCTGGTATTGTGTAAGCGCTAAATTAATACACTCGGTTTGCCATAGTCTTAGTTTCATATTTTCTCTATTTCTTCATTTTGCTTCAATAAGCCTTCAATCGCTCTAATCTTGCCAAGTATTCTTGTATTGTTGTCTCTCGCTTTGTTGTATTGTGGCTGAAGTTCATCTACCAGTTCGGGTGACTCCAAATAAAGCTCTTTATATGCCTCAGACTCCCCCATATTCAATAACAGCTCGGCTTTGTAATGGTTTAACTTACTAAGTAACAGCGCGTGTTTATCATCTGCCTTTTCTGTTGTTGCAATAGGTATGGCACTAGCTAAGTGAGTAATTGCCTCAACGTTAAAGCTCTTTGTTTTATTGAATCGTGTAAATCCTTTTTTATTTGATACCACCTTTTTCAACCAGCCTTTTTTAACAAGCTTGAGCAATTCAGCATATATATTTCGCCTAACGGCTGTAGGTACTAAAGAAGAATCACTTTTTAATGCTAAGTACGCCGAGCGGACATCACTTGTTGTAAAGTTATTAAAATTTGGTGCAACAATAATTTGAGCTACGAGAGGGTCAAATTTCAAAGTAAATCCTAATAAACTTCTTATAATAATGGGTATTATAGGGCGTGGTAGTTAAGCGCTCAACATGAAAATCTAATCATTTTGCCTTGAGGAAAATCAGGTGAGTGATTTAGTTAAACATTTTGGTGAAAAACTACGTGAAAAACGCAAAGAAGCAGGCTATTCGCAAGAAGGTTTTGCCGCCTATGTAGGTATAGAGCGTGGTAACTATGGAAAAATGGAAAGAGGTAATGTGAATATTAAGTTAGAAACATTATACAAGCTAGCTAATGCGTTAAATTGTGAATTTGAAGACATAATGCCACCAAGATTGATGTATAAACTTAACTTAGATTAATTAAAAGTACATCCAAGTTCTGCGAAATCAAATCAGGGCTTCTTAAGGATCTTTGCTCATATTCTACTGCCGATAGGTCACCATTCGGTGTATGAAACCGTTCTAAGTTGAAATAGTACATATTTGCCGTTACATCATTTCTCGTATCCTAGCGGCATTGTTTGCGCTACTTATAAAACTGTGGCCAAATTTTATTGACCACTACAAAGTCAGCAGCTATGCGAACGCTGTCTCAGCTTGTTGAATATCGCCGAAGTTTAGTGCAAGACAGTGTCGATTTATCCAATAAAATAACAGCGACATTAAAGAATTATTACCCACAGGTACTTGAATGGTTTAAAGAAAAGGACACGTATATATTCTGCGACTTCATTCAGAAGTGGCCGTCACTCACTGCGGTTAAAAAAGCAAGAAAACAGACTTTACTCGACTTTTTTGAGAGTCATAACTCACACTATTCCACGGTCAATAATGCACGATTAGACAGTATTAAGAATTCAATGCCATTAACTCTGGATGAAGGCGTCATTGTGCCTAATCAAATTCTCGTTGAAGTGCTTATTACGCAATTTAAAGTGTTATTAAAAGGTATTGAAAAGCTCGATAAAGCAATAAAATCGGCTTATAAAGCCCAGCAGGATAAAAAGATATTTGATAGCTTACCCGGTGCAGGTCCACAACTCGCCCCACGTTTACTTGTTGCTTTTGGAAGTAATCGTGCGCGTTACAATGATGCTGCAGAGCTTCAAAAGTACGCGGGTATAGCGCCTATTATTGAGCGCAGTGGTCAAAAGATGTGGACTCATTGGCGTTATAGTTGCCCCACTTTTTTAAGGCAAACATTTGTAGAATGGGCAGGCTTTTCTATTCGTTATTCATTTTGGGCTAAAGCGTATTATGAGCAACAAAAAGCCAAGGGTAAGCCGCACAACAGCATTATTAGATCACTGGCATTTAAATGGATAAGGATTGTATTTAGGTGTTGGAAAACGAATACACCCTACGATGAATCAACGTATTTAGCAGCATTAAAACGCAGAGGCTCACCACTTTTAAAATTTGCAATTAATAGCTAAATTTTACTAGTCGTCCACCTCAGGGCGTGTTGTTATAGGGCTGGCTCACTTTCTTGGGGAACAGACACAGCAGACTCTAACTCTAATATTTCTGAATACAACGTGGTCAAGTGTTCAATAGTTAAATCTAATATCGGTTCATACATAAAAGAATTAAGGTGAATATTAGAGCTGACAGTAATACTAACTTTCTCAAGGGTTTTGATAGCATTACTATCTGGCAATTCTTTTACATATGACTTTATTAATGCGCCAAATTGATTCTTTGATTGACACCAATAAGCGTCGTTTTCTTTTATTTTACGCATTTCTTCAATAAGAAAAATTTCAGAAGTCATTCTAATAGCAATTGATAAAAGAACTTTATCCTCTAAATTAAGGCCATCGTGATTGGCCCTATTCTTGATCTCGTTAGCTTTAGAAAATAGTAATTCTTTAAATGAATTTGTATTGTTAGTTGGGTAGGTTGTGCCAAATAATCGATTATAAATTTCATAATACTCCCCAATTGTGATTTGGGAGGTATCTTCTTTCCAGTGAAGCAAGCTAGTCAGCTTTAAGTAGTCAGGATCATCTTCACCTTTTATGTATTCAAGAAGATTTCTTGTAAAAGGTACAGTTGCGCATAAGATAAAATCACTACTTGTTATGTGCTCTTTCCACTTACCAATAAAATAATTTTTTATACCTTCAGCTTTTGATAGTTTTATGCCATCAGCCGTTCTACTAGCCATTAAGCATCTTTCATAATGTACGAAGCTATTTGATAAAGTCCTGAAGAAATCAAAATTATGGGTCAAAATTAATTGTGAAAAATACTCTACTTTTGATATATCCTCAAGATATTGAACAATTGCATGCTTATTCTTATAGTCAAAAGAATCCGCAACGTCGTCAATAATAAAAAGTGTTGGCGCTGACTTCCTTTTTCTATCTTCGACTTCAAAGATAAAATTAAGAAGATAGAGTGCACGCTTCTCTCCTTGGCTTAAAGACTTTATTTCACTTCTGGTACAATCTATTCGATCATCACCATCTTTAAACGTGAATTTTAATTTTGCTTTATCTTTTCCTAAAGCAGCTTCAACTTGGTTGAATAGTGACAAAGTGAATGGCATATCCACAAAGCGGTTATTAAAAAGCTCTATAGCTTTAGACCAATTCGGTGCTTCTGTTGCTGCGTCTAATTCGATTTGTCGTAGCTCAGTCTGATTGGCAGAGAATGCTTCTAGAAATACGTCAGTATCTGGACTGTTTTGAATATAAAAAGCCCACAAGCTCCTCTTGAATTCTACTTGATTCTCAGGCTTAACATTATGTAAAAGCAAATCAACTTCTGTTGCGGAAATACTTTCCAATAATGAAATCAACGCTTGAGTTTGCGCATTTTTAGATAAGTTACCTCTTAACTTTTTAAGCTCAGCATCACTGTCGATTGATTCATGCACAATTTTCATCTTTTCTTGAAGCTCTTCGTAATCAATTGAAGAAGCATCACCTTTTAGGTGAACTTTATGCCCACCTGCAAAGTACCCTTGGTTGTTTAAGGTGTTAAAAGAAGTATCAGCTTTTACAGGGTTAAAAACTCCGCGACTATAAATAGAACCTGTCTGATTAAAAAGCTCTTGATATCGTTGATTAAACTCATTAGATTTTGATAAAAATTCAGGACTCTCTAATATCGCAATAGCTTTAGGGTCAAAGATATCATTATAAATAAAACTTCCTAAATCATCTCCAATGACAATTTCTTTTGCTAACTCTATCGCTCTTACAAAATCATCTGCGTGAAAGTCATTTATCAGTTTATTTTCGACATCATCTTTTTTTATTTTTGATTTTTTTTGGAGTGATGTACCAAGCTTTGATTTCAGCTTATTAATATTTGAAATTAATGAGTCATATCTAGCCTTACTTTCCTGATTAATAAGAATATTCGTTACAGCTTCATTATCAGAGTTTATTTCTATTTCAGATTTAAGAACGTATATTTGTTCCTTTTGGATATCGACATTATCAACTTCAACAATACAAGTTGTTTGGCGATTAAAACGCTCTTCTTTTGGTTTTTCACCTTTTGATAAAGCATCAAAAGTTCTAGAAAACGATGTTTTCATCAATCCATTTGGGGCATAGATTGAGTAAGCTTTAGCTTTTCCTCGGGCATTCGACAAATCAAAAGCTTCATCTAATGAAGAAATACCGTAACAGTTTTCAAGACGTACTTTAAGGTTATCCATAACTCATCCTTTTAATTATTCACTGAGGGTAGGTTAATCATCTAGCCCTATAACAGCTTATTGAACACCATTTTAGCGGTTCATAACACACTAAAACGGCGTATATTTCATACCCTGATAATTTCACCAAAAATTACTTTTGTAAACGAGTAATTAAAATAGCTAGGAATTGATCTTGTTATTTTGCACCAAAACGGCGTTTAATAATGTTGTCGCACAAAATTAGCCTTCTACTCAAATAAGCAGGAATAAATTTAACTTTTTAATGTCCGCTTATCGCTCTAAGCGGACTAGAAAAATTTCACAAAATTTATTAATTAAATTTATAAATTCTTAAACACTAGGATGATTAAAAATTTATTGCCAAAAGAATTCTGGAATCAAATTTAGATTAGATCTATTTAATAAAATTAGAGGGCTAGTGCTTTTTTAAATCATGCAATTGATAAAAAACTTTAGTCTCGTTGTAACTTCAAGATACCTTAGAGAAGCCAGAGCAAATTGATGGCATTTTAAGTTCAGGCAGAACCAGACTCAACTACTGAATCTGGTTCGTGCTATAAATAAGCTCGTCATCATATTTTTAAATTAAAGCTGTTATTTACCTAACAAACATCCAAATACCGGCAGCTATCATAAATAAGTTTTCTGTTAGAGAGATAAACCCTAGTGGTACGTTACTGTCACCGCCTACACACGCACATTTTAACTCTCGTTTATCTATATAGACTGCTTTTATCACTGAAACAGCACCAACCCCACCTATGAATAATGAAATAGGGGCAATAATATAGGCTGGTAACCCGGCTATCATTCCAATGCCAACAAATGCTTCTAAAAATGGGTAAACATAAGCGTACCTGACTACTTTCATAGCGACTAAGTCATAGGTTATAAATGAATTAGTAAAGCTAAATAAGTCTTGAAGCTTTTGTATTGCTAACACTGCCATTGTTAGGGCTACAAACAGTTCAGCGGTTTGCATTGATAATAAGCTATTATCCGATGCAAAACTAAATGCCACACTAAGCAAAAAACTAACCGAAAAAATCGCAATCACGGGCGTGTAAGTTGTACCTTCTTGGGCTGCTTGTGGCTTATTAAAGTAATCACGTAAATCGTCGTAGCCACCTATACGTTTATTATCAATAAATGCTTGAGGTGTAGTTTCTACACTGTGTTGTTTTTTAAATTCATCTGTTTGCTCTCGAGAAGTTAAAAGCTGATCATCAACTGTATATCCCTCTCGCTCTAGTAGGTCTTTCGATTTTAAACCAAACGGACAAATATGCTCATCTGTTGCCATTCTAAAAAGTTGGGCTGATTTACTCATGCTTTACTCCTTATGTTATGCGGTTTATTTATTTATTTGAATTGAAATCTGGAACAGCTCTTAATTGTGCTTGAGCATTGGTTTGTGCAATGCCGTTTTGCTCTATATCTTTTAGGAGCCATTGCATTTCTTTTATTTCTCGCTCTTGGGCTTCAATTATATTTGTAGCAAGCTTTTGAACGCGTTTATCTTTGATTTTTGCCCTGTCACTGGTGAGTATGGCAATTGAATGATGTGGGATCATCGCCGACATCCATGAGCTATCATCAACAGTCACTTGTGAGCGAACTAAAAATAAACTTCCTGCAAATACGGCAACACTAGCAATGAGTACTGTTATATTTTTCTTTTTATCTTTATACATATTGAGCATGAAAAGTAGCATTATCACTGCCATCGTGGCTCCCATATAAAGCGCCATATAAGTACGAGTTTCACTAAAATAAACATGACTAAGTTGGTAGGTGTTCAAATACATCAATACAAACATGGTTATTGTGGATGTTGCTATCATTAAAAAAAATTTTGAATAGTGTGACATTGTATTGCTCCTTAAAAGTTTTGTATTTTGTTTTTACATGTGAGTAATTTTTACACTATCAAGCTCACAAATCAGTGTTTCCTGTTGTGTAAAATGGGTATTTAACAATTAAATCAAAAATTATGCCGTTAGGCTAAAATTGCTCGCTGGATTTACTTATGTATCTGTAGGTTTCTTCATTTGAGTTGTCAGTGAGTAGTTCAATATTATATTTGTGAAATATACCCTCCATTTCCATTCCGGGAGTGCCAATAGGCATGGCTGGTACACTTAAGCCTGTAATGTGCGGAGCGTGTTGCCCAGATAAAAACTGTTTTATATGTTTAACGGGAACATGACCTTCAAATACAAATCCATCGGCTGACACGGCTGTATGGCATGAGCGCATATTAGGTTTTATTTGATACTGAGATTTAATCGACCCCATGTCATTAACGTTAATTGCTTTTGTTTGAATATTGTTTTCACTCAAATGAGCAATCCACTTATTACAACATCCACAATTTTTACTTTTATAAACGGTAAGCTCAATTTCAGGTTTTTCTGAATTTTCATAGATTATTGATGTTTTATGCTGTTTTTCGATACTCATTGCCGAAAATGACATAGTTAATGATAAAAAAAACGCTGAGGTAATGTAGATTACTCGCATTGTTAACTCCTTAATTAGACCAGTGAATATGAGTGATTTTCCAACCTTTATCGGTGTTTTTTAATGTGATTGATTCCATTCCCGTAGACTTAATATCTTTCCCTTTATACTTTCCTTGAGTTTTACTTCTTGAAATTGAGTAAGCTATGTCTCCATTTGTGTGAACTTGATGCTCTAGCAGTTCACTATCAACTGCACTTAAGAATTTCATATCCGCTATCATATGATGGTTCGCGTATACATCTGCAGAACGCTCAACAATTCCGCCTTCAAAAATGACGACATCGTCGGCCAGTAATTTACGGGCACCTTTGGCATCGCCTTGTTTTAGGGATGCATGAAATAAGCTAACTGCCTTTGCAGCTTCGCTATCAACATTAACAAAGACCCAGCCTTTTTTTGTGTGCTCTTCATGGGTGTGTGCGTTCACAGCAAAAGAACTAACAGCGCTAAAAATTAGTAGCAATAAAATTTTTAAATTAGAGGATTTAATTAACATACATTTTCCTTTTTTATTAATCGTTAAATAGGCGGACCAACAAGTGTTGTAATAAGTACAAATAGGGCAATTAATATTTCAACAGTGATCGAGCGTTTTAATATACTTATATGGTGTTGTTGAGTGATTTGCGGGACTAAAAAAAGCTTATGCCATGCACCTAGTAACAGCATCGCGCTGACGAGTAACAGCTTTAATAAAATTAGTTGCCCATAATTTGATGTAAACAATGCAGAAAATGACTCTAGGTACTGCAGGAGCAGAGTTAAGCCCGAAATAAGTAGTACAAATACAATAACAATAGCGAGTTGACCAAAGTAATGCATTAACCGCTTTACTTCACTGGTAGGTAGTAAAGTGCAGCTTTTGTAAAGCGGCCACAATGACCCTAACCAGCTCGCAATGGCAATAAGGTGAAAGGTTAAAATACTTTTCACTAACCCATTTTCATTTGCACTGTGCCCAGTAAAAGTGAAGCTATAAGCGATAAACCCAAGCATGATTAGTATAACGGCAACGTTTTTATAACCTGCTACGTTATCATCTGATTCCACACTCCACATACATGCGCTAATTAGAGCAATAATAAGCGCTGGTATTCTAAACGTTGCTTGGTCACCTATGACTGATTGCCAAACAATTTCAAGCATAAAGGGGTCAAACATTCCCATAAAGCCTGATTCAGCCATTGCTCCAGCTTCTATTGGTACTTGTAAAAGTGCAGCAATACTACCTGTAACTACACACGTAATTTGCCAACGTTTTAAGAACTGATAAAAGCTAATTAAGTGATGCCCTGCAACATTGCTGTTGCCACACATAAAGCGCATTAATAAAGTGCCCGCAAGCCCTGAAATTGCGATATAGCTTGCTAGTTTTAATAATAGTAAGAGTACTGACCATTCACTTAATTGCATTATGTTGCTACTTAATGATTATGTTTGCTGTGGGTATTAGATTGTTCTTGCATCATCTTATGCGATTCACTTTTGTGTACCATAAATCTAAACGTGTCGGTCATTTTATGTCCATCACCACCCAGTGCTGTCCATTTAACCGTGTAAGTGCCTTGGACTAAGCTCGGCAATGACCAACTAAAGTCTGTGCTTGGGGTAGAGCTTGGTTTGAAATCAAAGTTTATTGATTTATTTTTTTCATCTTTGATGATGACTTTTGCTAGCCTTACTTCACCACCAAAAGTTAACGAAAGTTGCTCTGGGCTTTTCATTAACATGGCTTCTTGCGCAGGTGTTGATTGCTTGAGTGATATATGCGCTGATGCGGAAAATGTAAGTACTAAACCTAAAATAGCTACTGCAGAATTAAAAAACTTCATAATTACCTCTTATTTAAAATGATT
Source organism: Pseudoalteromonas sp. SR43-3 (assembly GCF_014163875.1). Classification (NCBI taxonomy): domain Bacteria; kingdom Pseudomonadati; phylum Pseudomonadota; class Gammaproteobacteria; order Alteromonadales; family Pseudoalteromonadaceae; genus Pseudoalteromonas; species Pseudoalteromonas sp. SR43-3. The sequence goes on from NZ_JACJEC010000006.1 coordinate 205,525, forward strand.
AAAACCAAAATTTAATACCCGTAACAAATGCGGTGTTGTTGCTACTTTGTCCACTTGATGTGGCATAGTCGGCGGTATTGCCAAATTTATTGCTCCATTCAACGCCAATATAGGGCGCAAACTGGCGTGTAAATTCATAACGAACCCTAAAGCCAATCGCGCTGCTTGATAGGCCACTTCCAAGTTCGTTTTGTTTATCGTTTTTGCCATAAAGTGTAATTTCGGCTCGCGGTTGTATAATTAGCTTTTGCGTGAGTAATAGTTCGTACTCTGCCTCTAACGTAAATGCGGTATTGCCTCGCTCACCTACGTATGCTGTCATATCAAGTTCAAACCAATAAGGGGCTAAACCTTGTAAGCCAAAAGCCAACCATTGCCGATTTTCACCTTCTTTATTGTAATCAAGACGAACACCTGCTTGAGTATCCCAATATGCTGATACGGCGTGACCCCATAAAATATCGGTTTGGTTTTCTTCAATACTTCCTTCGCTGAAATCACCCTCGGTTTTAATTACCAATCGATCAAAGGTAGTGCCGTACCATGCTTGTAAGTCAAATACACCTGCGTTTGCTTGCTCGTTATATTCAAGACGATCGCCTAGTAATGCGTAAAATGGATGCTCATCAGCGAGTGTTAATCGCTCATTGCCCTCAAGCGCATATGGGCCTTCTGTTAAAGTTGTTCCCGCAGAGTAAGCATGGGGGTCTCTTGCATCTTTAGGTGCACTTCCTCCTTGTGGTTGCATCTTAGCGCTATTCATTTGTGCCATTTCACTTTGCGCTAATAAAGGGAAACTAATTAATGAAGCCCCTGTTAACATTAATAAACCTAATGATTTAGATAGTTTTAATTGTTTCATGATACGACTACCTCTCTAAACATACCGGCATCCATATGGAATAATAAATGGCAATGCCAAGCCCAGCGACCTACATCGTGAGGGGTGGTTAAAAAGCTGATTCTTTGTGCGGGTTGAACAGGTATCGTATGACGTCGCACTTGCACATCACCTTGCTCGTTTTCTAAATCACTCCACATACCATGCAAATGCATAGGGTGCGTCATCATGGTATCGTTTTGTAAAATAACTCTTAAACGTTGGTTATGCTTCATATGCACTGGCGTGCTTTTACCAAATTCTAAGCCATCAAATGACCAGCTATAACGCTCCATGTTTCCGGTTAAATGCAGCTCAATTTCAGCTTCTGGCTCTTGCTGGTTAGTGATCCCTTCAAGTGAGTGTAAATCTGCAAGTGTTAAAACACGACGACCATTTTTACGTAAACCAATACCAGGATCATCAAGATTTGTTCTAGGCATATCAACGCGCATATCAACTGAAGCTCCATACTCCGTTTTTGCATGACGCACTTTAGAGCTGGCAACCGCTAATGGGTTTTCAGACATACCATGTTTGCTATGATCCATCGCCATTGCACCGTGGCCCATAGCGCTATGATCCATTTCTTTAGAGTTCATACCTGACATGCCTGCCATACCAGCCATTGCAGAGTGCTCACCGCCGTGGGTCATATTGCCCATCATATCGGTCATCGTTAACCATTCAACAGGGTCAAGTGCAGGTACTGGCGCATCAATATTAGGCGAGCTTGATAAAGTTCCTTTTGCGTAACCAGAGCGATCCATACTTTGAGCAAAAATCGTATAGGCATCATTTTTAGGCTCAACAATTACGTCGTAGGTTTCACCAGGGCCGAATCTAAATTCATCAACTGTCACTGGTTCAACGTTTTGCCCATCTGCTTGTACAACCGTTAGTTTTAACTCGGGGATACGCACGTCAAAAAAGCTATTACTAGAGCCATTAATAAACCTTAACCTAAGCTTTTCACCGACTTTAAATAATCCACGCCAGTTTGCCATTGGAGTACTACCGTTCATTAAAAAAGTCATTGCTGATGCAGATAAATCAGCTAAATCTGTAGGATTCATTCGCATCTGATTCCACATTTTTCGGCGCTGTAGAGCATTTGAAATACTGCTGCTTGAAACGTCATCGAAAAACTCTGGGACAGTGGGTTGATTGAAATTAAATACATCACTCTGTACTTTTAATTTACGGAACAGCGCCATTGGGTCATCATCAGTCCAATCAGATAATTGAATAACATGCTCGTTATCTGCACTAATAATATCGTTTTCTCGCGGTTCAATAATTAATGCACCGTACATGCCTGTCATTTCTTGAAAGCCACTATGTGAGTGATACCAATATGTACCGCTTTGTTGCAGTTTAAATTTATAAACAAAGGTTTCGCCCGGCATAATGCCTTTAAAGCTGATACCTGGTACGCCATCCATTTGATACGGTAAAATAATGCCATGCCAATGAATTGAACTCGGTACTGATAACTTATTTGTTACTCTAATAGTAACGTCATCGCCTTCTTTGAGGCGCAAGGTAGGAGCGGGTATAGATCCATTGATAGTTGTCGCCATACGTACTACGCCAGTAAAGTTAACCGGCGATTCATCTATAACCAGATCAATTACTTCGCCGCTAAGTTCGGGCACAGTGCCTGTTATTGTTCCTGCTACTAAAGATGATGCAGCATGTAATACACTCGGAAAAGCAGCAAGTACACCTCCTGCAATTAAGCCTTGAACAAATCGTCTTCGTGGTGTGCTAACCTGTTGTGATGACTTTTTAAACCCCATTTCCTTACTCCTTCATAGCAGAATATGTATTGAGTATAGAAAATAGACCTGTCTTCAACATGACGCGAACATTACAAAGTTGTAATCTTGGTGTCATGTTGCTGTAGTGACAGATACTGCATAATATTTGCAGAGGTAGTTGTTAGGACTTTAATGAAGGAATTGTATGCGCTTATTAGTTGTTGAAGATGAAGCAAAAACGGGAGATTATTTAAAACAGGGACTAAGTGAAGCTGGTTTTCAGGTTTCTTTGGCGCGCAATGGTCTTGACGGTCATCACCTAGCAATGACCGAATTATTTGATGTAATAATACTTGATGTCATGTTACCTGACGTATCCGGTTGGAAAATTTTACAGTCGCTACGTGAAGCAGATAACAAAACCCCAGTACTATTTTTATCTGCTCGCGATAGCATAGACGATAGAGTAAAGGGGCTCGAACTTGGTGCTGATGACTATTTAATAAAGCCTTTTGCTTTTGCTGAAGTTTTAGCAAGAGTACGCACTCTTATTCGCCGTGGTGCAGTACAAACAGTTGACGATATACTGATCGTTGCTGATTTAGAAATGGATATTCCAAAGCGAAAAATACAACGTGCAGGCAAGCGTATTTTATTGAGTAATAAAGAGTTTAGCTTACTTGAACTATTGTTACGGCGCGAAGGTGAAGTACTGCCACGTTCGTTAATTGCTTCTCAAGTATGGGATATGAATTTTGATAGCGACACCAATGTGATTGATGTTGCCATTCGTAGGCTAAGAGCAAAAGTTGATGATGACTTTACTATTAAATTAATTCATACAGTTCGCGGTATGGGCTATAAATTAGAGGTTGAAACTGATGGCTATTAAGTCACGGCCTTTATCACTTACGATGCGTGTTGTGTTGTTTGTGGCTGTAACCGTTATTGCGTGCTTAACTTTAGTTGCCACCTTAATAAATAGTTCGATAAAACATCATTTTTTCCAGCAAGATAGTAGTGAACTGCATGTTATTAATCAATCTATTGAATTAGTTTTAAGACAACACTATAAATCAAACCTGAAATTTAAAAATGAATTATCTAACGCTGTAGCGGGTCATCACGGTGTTTACTATCAGGTAAATACCGCAAAAGGAGATCTCATTTTTCAAAGCTCTGAACGAGATTTTAGTGATTTTGTAATGAGTGCTAAGGCTTCAACTGGCTTTAACCGTAACAACATTACCTCATGGCAAAATGATACCCACACCTACCGAGCTCTGGTGAGTAATTTAAGTACTGAGCAACAGCAATACAAAATTACTACAGCGATAGACATGAGCTTTCATTTACACTTTCTCAATCAATTTCAACAAAGCCTTTGGGCCATTATGTTTGGCTCAGCGGTACTCATTTCATTGGTGGCTTGGTTTGCTGTACATCAAGGATTAAACCCTTTACGAGGTTTAAGTCAGAAAATACACGATATCCAAACTAATAAAATGGATGTAAGGCTCGATGAAAATAAAGTGCCTATTGAGCTTGTTAATATGGTGCAGTCGTTTAACTCAATGCTCGACAGGCTCCAGGGTGAATTTATTCGCTTATCAAATTTTTCTAGTGATATTGCTCATGAACTACGAACTCCACTAACGAATATAATTACTCAAACACAGGTTGGATTATCTAAAAAAAGGCAGTTGGAAGAGTATCAAGAATTATTATTTTCTAACTTAGAAGAACTCGAGCGATTAACGAAAATGGTTAGTGATATGCTTTGGCTCGCCAAAACTCAAAACGGGCTAATTAAACCAGTTCAAAACACTCTAAAAAGCCATGATGAAATTGAAGTGTTATTTGAGTATTTTGACGCTTTGGCTGAAGACTCATTGATTGCATTTAATAAAAAAGGTCAAAACCTTTGTTTTTATTGTGACAAATTACACTTTCGTCAATTATTATCAAACTTACTATCCAATGCAATTAGGTACGCTCCAAAAGGCTCATCAATCACTGTAAACAGTGAAATGACCACCGCTGAAAAAATATGCATTTCAGTGATTAATACAGGGGAGAGAATACCTTCTGAGCATTTACCTTATTTATTTGACCGCTTTTATCGACCTGATAAGTCGCGGCAACGACACAGTGACGGAGCAGGTTTAGGGCTTGCAATAGTTAAAGCTCTAGCGCAAGCAAACGGTGGAGATATAGAGGTCAGTTCAAATAATCAAACTACCAGCTTTAAAGTTTATTTAAATTTAGTTAAAAGCTAATTATTAAAACCAATAACTCAATGTTTGCTTGTAGCTCTTTGGCGAAGTTCAGCTAAGTGCCAATTGCAGTTGTTGAGCAGAAATTCTCTGACGGTCTGCTTTGAGCCTATAAGCGGACAGTCGAACGTTAGACCTGACTGTTAAATTTGTGTCATTTGCAGATCATCATTCGACCTTGATTGAATTGGTGGTAATTGTAGTATTCCGGACAATCAGCTTCTTATTGGTGAATATACAGTTCAGTAATCATTTTCAGTTGTTTTAAATTTCCAGACGAAGAGCACCGTATTTTCTGCAATACGGTGCCCAACATTCACTCCTTAGTTAATTTCGAGTGCATCATCCGATATAAAATAGGCAAAACGACCAATGTTAGGATGGTGGACGAGATGATCCCGCCAATCACTACCGTTGCAAGCGGTCTTTGCACTTCAGCGCCAGTCCCGACATTCAGTGCCATGGGGATGAAACCTAAACTTGCTACCAGTGCCGTCATCAGAACCGGACGCAATCTTGTGATAGCTCCATCAACGATTGAGTTAATCAAGTCACCTGTTTCTAGTACTCGCTGTTTAATAAATGACAACATCACTAAGCCGTTTAGTACCGCAATACCAGAGAGCGCAATAAACCCGACTCCGGCAGATATAGACAGTGGCATGTCACGCATCCAGAGTGCGAAAACACCTCCTGTTAAGGCTAAAGGCACACCAGTGAAGATGATCAAGGCATCACGAAATGAGCCAAACACCACCACTAGTAACACAAGTATCAGGAAAAGCGTGGCCGGCACCACGATAGACAGTCGCTGACTGGCACTTTCAAGCTGTTCAAACGTGCCGCCATAATCCAGCCAGTAGCCTGCTGGTAGAGCTACCTGTTCGGTTATTTTGATTTTGGCTTCGTCAACAAAACTCCCCAAGTCGCGCTCTCTGACATTGGCGGTAACCACGACTCTGCGCTTACCGTTTTCTCGACTGATTTGATTGGGAACAGACGAATAACCCAGCGTAGCGACTTCTGATAACGGCACAAATTCCCCATCGGACGTAATAATAGGAGTGCTGTCAATGGCATCTAAGTTTGTGCGGATACCTTCATCAAATCGCACAAGCAACTCGAATCGTCTATCTCCCTCAAAAATTAAGCCTGCGGTATTACCCCCGATAGCTGACGCCAACCACTCCTGTAAATCGGCGACGTCCAATCCATAACGTGCCAACTCGACTGGCTTGGGGTTAATAGTGAAGATAGGGATATCATCGACCTGTTCAAGTCGTGCATCCGCCACGCCGTCAATTGATTGCAAAACTGTTAAGATGTCGTTTGCAGAGGCAACAAGCGTGGTTAAATCATCTCCGAAGACTTTTATACCAAGATCAGCCCTTACCCCACTAATCAACTCGTTAAAGCGCATTTGGATAGGTTGGGTAAACTCATAGTTATTACCTGTCACCGCTTGTAAGTCTCGCTCAAGGGTTTCCACGAATTCAGCTTTTGATAGGTCAGGATCAGGCCATTGCGCTCGTGGTTTTAGCATCACAAAGGTATCGGTTACGTTGGGCGGCATCGCATCGGTAGCTACTTCTGCGGTACCGGTTTTCGCAAACACTGTGAGTACCTGTTCGTATTCCATCAAGGTAGATTCAAGTGTTTTTTGCATTGCGACGGCTTGTTCAATACCTGTGCCCGGTATTCGCATGGCGTGCAGTGCGATGTCTCCTTCGTCAAGCTGGGGAACAAACTCAGAGCCTAATCGCGTTGCCAACCATAAGCTGCCCACTACCAGCACGACTGAGCCGAAAAGCACTATCCAGCGTAATTTCAGTGCAAGATTAATGATAGGACGATAGGCGGATTTAGCTGCAACAATAATGAAGCTTTCTTTCTCACTGACTTTACCTGCCATAAACATCGCGACTGCCGCCGGTACAATGGTAATGGAGAACAGCATCGCTGCTATCAGCGCCATGATGACCGTTGCCGCCATTGGTTGGAACATCTTGCCCTCAACGCCTGTCAATGAGAACAGCGGGATATACACGACAGTAATAATCAATACACCGAATAAGCTAGGACGAATGACTTCGTTGGTCGCTTGAAAAACCAGTTCTAGCCGCCCTTTTAGTGGCAAGACTCCACCTGTGCGTTTCTGAGACTCGGATAACCGCCTGATACAGTTCTCTACGATGATCACCGCACCATCGACAATTAATCCAAAATCCAATGCCCCAAGGCTCATTAGGTTGGCAGACACACCGGTATTGACCATCCCAGTGATGGTCGCCAACATCGCTAGCGGTATAACTGCCGCAGTGATGAGCGCGGCGCGAATATTGCCAAGCAATATGAACAAGATCACTATGACTAATAACGCACCTTCCACTAAATTCTTCTGAACCGTTTCGATAGCTTTATCGACCAGTAGGGTACGGTCGTAGACTGGCTCAATGACAATACCATCAGGCAAGCTGGATTGAATGTCCTTCACCTTTTTGGCTACGGATTGAGCAACGGCTCGTGAGTTTTCGCCGACTAGCATCATTGCTGTACCTAAAACGGTCTCTTCACCCTCCTGCGTTGCCGCACCAGTTCTCAGCTCCTTACCAATAGCCACACTGCCAATGTCTTTCACCGCAACGGGGACAGTATTAATGCGTTTTATTACCACATTTTCGATATCGCTAAGTGTTTGAAGTTGACCTTGTGAGCGCACCAGTATTTGTTGCCCATTTCGCTCAACAAACCCCGCCCCCTGATTGGTGTTGTTTCGCTCCAGAGCACGATGGATATCGCTTAGACTAATGTCAAAATTCAGCATAAGCTGTGGTTCAGGATTCACATGGTATTGCTTAACATAGCCTCCAATGGCGTTGACTTCAGTGATCCCCTTAACCAGTGCGAGCTGCGGTTTTACAATCCAGTCGTGTATCTCGCGAAGCGCCATTGCATTGTAAGGCTCACCATTTTTTTGCATCGCATTTTGCTTGGCTCGCAAGGTATACATGTAGATTTCGCCCAACCCAGTAGCGATAGGTCCCATTTCAGGCGCTAACCCTTCTGGTAGCTGACTTTTGATTGCGCCTAATCGCGTATTGATGAGATTACGCGCAAAATACAGATCAGTGCCTTCATCAAATACCGCTGTTACCTGAGACAGGCCGTAGCGTGATAAAGAGCGGGTGTAGGACAGGTCAGGTAATCCCGCCAGTGCTGTTTCTACTACGAATGTGATCCGCTGCTCGGTTTCCAAAGGCGAATAGCCCGGTGCTTGTGTATTGATTTGCACTTGCACGTTAGTGATATCGGGTACCGCATCGATAGGTAATTTTTGATAACTGAATATCCCCATGCCCAGCACAAGGAAGATCAACATCAGCATTATCCCTCGTCGCTCTATGGATAAACGTAATATGGATTCAATCATGTGTTCGTCCCCCAATAACTGAGACGCATGACCAAGTAAATAGCATTGAGTTATTAGTGGTCATGACCGGCCTCCGACTTTTCTAAATCGGCTTTAAACAGGTAGCTGTTCTGGCTGACAATCACATCTGCAATGTGCAGACCTGATAACACTTCAATATTGTAGTTATCTTGTTGACCTAAGGTAACGGGCACGGGACGGTATTCATCACCTTCTTTGACAAACACGACAGAAGCCCCTTCAAACTCTTGAATCGACGCTTTAGGCACCATCATGGCGACATCAAGTTTGTTGATTGTGACAAGCCCTTTGATAGCCGCGCCAACCGGCCACTGACCTGAGGTATTAGCTATTTTGGCATACGCCAATACATACGGTTTTTCATCTGGCGAGGGTAAGATATGCTGGATAGTGGTTTCTAACGATGAGCCTGCCACACTAAGTTGAACACTTTGCTGCTCTGCAATATCAGAGAGCTGTTGTGGGAAGACTTTAAGCTGTGCCCACACGTCATCATAGTTTGCGATTGAAAATAACACTTGGCCATTAGATAACTCGCCTTCATTGGCATGTCTGGCAATCACGGTGCCTGAAAACGGCGCGGCAACGGGATAACTTTTCAGGCTTTCGTTGGATTCAACTACCGCCAGTGTCTCGCCTTTTTTAACTTTTTTACCTAAATTTGCATTGACCTTGGTCACCATACCGTCGAATCGTGCACGCACATGACTCAGTGAAGCAGGGTCGGTCACGATATTTCCGTAGACAGTGGTGGTAATATTGAGACTACCCGTTTGCACACTTTGCGTCATTACGCCCATTTTTTGCGCCATGCTATCTGACATGAATACGCGTTCATCCTTATGGGCTTCCTCTTTACCATGTTCGCCTTCTGATGCTTGTATTGTGGTGCTTGAAAAAAATCCCAACGCACTGCAAACAATGAAAACTAACAGAGCGTTTTGCTTCTTATTTAATATATTTTTGTTCATTTTGTTTTTCTCGAAAAAGAGGTGTTGATCGTATCCACAAGTGGCTGTGCAGTCAGTGATTCGATATCTGCACCGCGCTGATGAGCTTGCTTCGCTGATTGAATTAAGGCTTGTTTGGCATTGAGTAGTTCTTGACGTGTACTCACCCATTCAAGGTAGCTGAATCGACCGTTGATATAGGCTTGTTCTACTAATTCCAGCGCTTGAACTAAGGGTGGGATAATAGAGTTTTGCAGTGTATGTACATTGAGCAACGCATTGTTTCTGACCATCAAGGCCATATTTAGCTGATGGTATAGGTTTTGCGTCGCTGACTCTTTTTGTTGTTCCAGCTGTGCCTGAATTGCTCGCTGCTTTTGGTACTCGCCAAGATTTCGGTCACCGGCAAACAGAGGCATACTCACGCCTGCTACAAAGGCTGTTTCATCTATGCCATTCATGCGCCTGATACCGGCCGTCCAGCTTAAATCCGATTGATTAGCTGCTTGAGTAAGGCGGACTTGGGAAGCCTGCAATCTCGAACCTTGCGTATAGACCTCAAGATTGGGACTGTCCAATAGAGTGGTGAAAAGCGCGGTTAACGAAGGAGACGATTGCAGCGCAAATAAGTCACCCTCCACATCAGTAAAAGTGGGATCTTTTTCCCCCCACATAATAGCCAGACTATTTATCATGCCTTGCTTAGTTTGCTGTGCCGTCACCACATCCAGTCTAGCTCTTGCTAGCGCTGCTTCAGCGCGTTTCTGTTCAAATGCAGGGGAAGCACCTGCATCCACGCGTCTTGTGACAGCCTGATAGGTATATCGAGCAAGTGTTTCTGCCTCTTGTTGCGCGTCAATTAACGCTTGTTGCGCCAATACATCGATGTAGCGACGTGTCACTTCAGCCAGTACATCCAAGGTGTGCACTTGTTTTTGCGCTTCGACTAAGGTGGATTGCGCCTTAGCAAACGCCTTACGTGAGTTGAGTTTATTGCCCAATTCAATGACCGACGACAATGTGAGAGTCAACTCGGTGTCCTTAATGCCAGAGACCTCGCCTGTTCCTAAGAAGTTTTCCATTTCAATGCCTACGTTGAGGGCTGGTTTGAGAGAAGCAGTTTTAATTTCTCCCTCAATCGCTTGTTGCCTATATGTGAACTCATGCAACTCGGGTGAATTCGCTAATGTTCGCTGTATGGCGCTTTGCAAGGTCATTTCGCGATTGGTGATACTGTTTGTTTGTGCTACTACCACGGTGTGTGTTGTCAAAAGAACAAGCATCGTGAAAATCACCCAAGCGTGCACACGCATAGGGCGACTCAATGAAAAATGCATCATTGTTTTATTCCTAAATTATCAAAAAAATATATATCGCCAAACTGTTGGCGAACGGTGTTTGATTAGTTCAGGGTTATGCTTTAGGTGGGCGTAGTAATTGCGTGATCGGTGCATCTATTACTTTTGATAAGTAATAGAAATTGTGATGGGTGGCAACAGAATCGAGTTCGATACCATTGGTGCTTACAATCCATTGGGCATGGGTTCCGTGACAATGGCCACAGTGGTGGCAATCAGCAGGATTGTGAGATTTATCTACGGGGACGTTATCAGCATCAGGTTGTTCGCTAGATTTTAGTTGAACCTGCGCATGTTCAGTAGCGATGTTATCGCCCAATTGATGTTCGTGTATTTCATTTAGATGTTGTGAGTCGACAGTATGAGAATCCAATGTATTGGCGACAGCAGAAAACGACTGAAACAAAATCAGCGAAATCAGCAGGTAACTTGTCACCCTTACACTAAACATATCTATCTACTCTCATCTTTTTCATATTAACAGGTAATCGAACTAAGACCAATCGACCAACCTAAACAAAGTATTTCAATCATTACATTACTCATCACGACAATCTTCATTGGCAAATTCAATTTCAATGGTAGTGTGCACAAAATCAAACTCATCAAGACCTTGGCGAAGTTCGTCTTTAAGTGTTCTCAATTGAGAAACCGAAACATCTTGTTTCAACTCCACATGTGCCGTCATGACGCTATGTTCACCGTCCAAAGACCAGATATGAAAATGATGTATATCCGCCACATCATCAAATGACATGAGTACTTTACGCACTTCCTCCATCTGCTTAGCATCGGGCGTGGCTTGCAGGAATAACAATAAGGTTTCTTTTAGATTTCTAACTACATTGAATAAAATGAATAACGTGAAGCCAATGGATAAGATAGGATCTAAAATTGGCCATGGCTTAAACATCAGCACGATCGATACGATCAGCACTGCCACCCAACCCAAAACATCTTCAAGCAAATGCCAGTTTAAAATACGTTCGTTTAAGGAATTCCCTTCGCTAAGTTTATACGCAGCAAATCCATTAACGGCGATGCCAAAAATTGACAGGAGTATCATGCCTTCGACTTGCGGCATTTCGGGTGCAGAAAGCCTTGGGATAGCTTCGAATAAGATCCATATTGAGCCAGTCGTTAACACTAACCCGTTAATCAATGCACCAAGAAGTGAAAAGCGTTTATAGCCATAGGAAAATGTATTGGTTGCTTGTTTATCACTGAGTTTATTTAAGCCCCAAGCGGTGCCAATGGATAAACTATCGCCCAAATCATGCACTGCGTCGGCCATAATAGCCGTGCTGTTTGTCAGCCACCCGCCGATAAATTCAATGATAGTGAACACGACATTCAAGAAAAATGCCCAGCCAATACGTTTTGATGCGCTGTTATCACTGTGACTGTGGTTATGATTATGCATGGTTGATTTTGTCCAATATCGCTTGATTTTCAGCACTGATTGGCAGTCGCTTAAAGGGGCTGATGTCAGTGCCACCTGTATTCCCTTTAGGTACAAGGCCGATAGCTGTTTTGGTTGCAGCACCAACTATTCTTATTACTTGTCCAAAAACGGCTCTCCAATCTTTGTTTAGAAGACCGTGTCGCAGCATTTTACAATGAATTAAACAATGATAATAAGTAGAGTGCTGACCAATTACATGCGCATCCTCCAGCGCTGCAAATGCCTGCCTCTCATTATTGTTAGACATTGCATCTGAGTAATCTGTTAATTTGGAATCGATATGTGGCTTAACCGCTTTGTTGTATGTCATAGTGGATCACCCGCTTTACCTTTCTGTACTTCGCTATTAAGTACTTCCTGCTTGGCATCTTTGAGGATCATCCACGCTCCGCGCAGCACGACAATCGACACAATACAGCCGATAACCAAATCCGGTACTCTGCTATCAAGCCATACCACTAAAACTCCGGCGATAATGACACCCATGTTGGCGATGACATCGTTGGCCGAAAAAATCCAGCTGGCTCGCATATGTACTTCGTCGTTTTTATGATTACGAATGATCACCAAGCAAACGACGTTTGCAATTAGTGCAATGAACCCCATTCCTATCATTAGTGATGAGATAGGCTCACTGCCCAAGAATAACCTTCTGGTAATATCAATAAGAATAATTACGCCCAGCAATAGCTGAAAGTAACCACTGATTTTCGCAGCTTTGGCTTTGTGAAGTATAGATTTGCCCACAGCATAAATACCTATGCCGTATACAACGGCATCCGCTAGCATGTCCACAGAGTCTGCTATTAAAGCAGTAGAGTCAGCCAAAATACCCACGGTCATCTCAACGAAAAACATCGTCGCATTGATGCCGAGCAGCCAATACAGAACCCGTTTTTGTGAGGCATCTTTGATTTCCACTTCACAGCCGCAACCACTCATTGTTCAACTCTTATTCCCAAAACTATAGGTACAGTGTAAAGTCTATACCTAGTATAGAGTCAACAACACAAAGGCACGTTTATGAAAATAGGTGAGCTATCAAAAAAAAGTGGGTGTTCTATTCAGACGATCCGTTTTTATGAAAAACAGGATTTGTTTGAGGCTTGCAATCGCAGTGAAGGCAACTACAGAATTTACGACGCATCATCGTTGAGAGCACTGCGATTCATTAAACAATGTCGCTCATTAGATTTGACCATAATAGAAATTAAACAGCTGTTGGATACAAAAAATAATCCCGATAAAAGTTGTTCTAGTGTGAACAATTTGATCCATCAACATATGGTTGACGTCACGCATCGCATTGCAGAGCTTGAGGAGCTAAAGGCTACCCTATCTGAGATAGCCTCGGCATGCACAGATGATAGAAAAGTTAAAGAATGTGGGGTATTGCAGTTGCTTGAAGAGTGATACTTATATCTACAAGTCTTGTAGTTTACGTTTGCCTAAGGTTTCATAATTGTACATGGTTCGCTAATTGATATTAGATAAAGAATAAATAGCTATGTCCGCATTTTTGGGCTAAGCAGTCGTTCGACTGAGGTAGGTCGAATGTCCGTTGATCGCTCTTTTGAGGCATTCGCCTCAACACGTTTTGGGGCAAAAACGAGTTTACCCCTCTTCCGCTTTCTTATAGTTTGCTCAAAAAACCGCCTTTATATTAATAACTAAATAGGCTTTTAGGCCAGTCTTTAATTAAGATTATTCCACAGAATAGTTTTCACGAAACGGTGACACCTCATTAAAGATGATATCTCGATAACTCATTGTTTTGCTGAAGTAAGAACGATATTAGCTTAGTTAAGCTCTCATTTAACATTTAAATTTCTTGGTAAGCGTTGCAAGCTGAATTATACTGTACAAATAAACAGTGTAGAGGTGCGTATGTTTGTTATTCCAATTTTTATAGAGGCCGGTATTACAGGATTTGAGTCTCCTGCAGCAGAATATACAGAGCTTGGAATTTCACTCGATGAACTCATAATAAAGCACCCTAATGCGACATTTATCGGTTTAGCATCGGGTGAATCAATGCAAGATGTAGGGATTTTCGATGGTGACTTACTCGTTGTAGATAGAGCTGAAAATGTGAGTACTGGCGATGTGATTGTTGCGAGTTATAACGGGACTTTTGTGTGTAAAATAATAGATAAAAAAAACCGTTTACTCATTTCTGCTTCTAAAAACTATCAGTCTGTTTATATCTCTGAAAATGATGACTTTAAATTAGAAGGTGTTGTTACTTCGAGCATTCGTCTTCATAAGAATAAAGCCGAGCTGAGTCGATGTTTGCCCTCGTAGATGCTGTTGCTTTTTATGCGAGTGCAGAAAAGGTCTTTGACCCCTCTATTCGCTTTAAACCAGTTGTGGTTCTAACAAATAACGATGGGTGTATTTGCGCCATATGCCCTATTGCCAGAAAGCTGAACATTCCAAAATTTCAGCCTTACTTCAAAGTTAAAAACTACCTAGAACAACATAATGTGGTTGTTCGCTCATCAAACTATGAGCTGTATGCTGATTTGAGCGATCGAATGATGACGGTTATAAACCGCTTTTGTGATGACCACTATGTTTATAGTATCGATGAGTCTTTCCTTCGTTTTACTGGCTTCACTAAAATCATTGATGATTGGGCCGACTATGGACAAACAATACGCCGTGCTGTTTGGCGTGAAACCGGTCTACCCGTTGGTGTTGGGTTTGGTACGACACCTACGCTAGCTAAAGCCGCCAACCATGCAGCTAAAAAGCTGTCCGGCTATAACGGTGTTGCAGTTATTAACGATGAGCATTCTCGCCAAGCAATACTGACGCGAATGGATGTCACTGATGTATGGGGCATAGGCTCCCGTTTAGGAAAGAAACTTAAATTCATGGGGATTAACACAGCTTGGGAGCTCGCTTGCCAAAATCCTAAGGCCATGAGAAGAATGTTCAGTGTTGTCGTTGAGCGAACAGTCAGCGAATTAAACGGTATCGCGTGTTTAAGTTGGGATGAAGTAAAGCAGAATAAAAAAGAGATATACTCTACAAGAAGCTTTGGTGAAAGAGTCTGTGATATAACAACACTAAAATCAGCTCTCGTTACGCATGCTGCCATTGTTGGCCGCAAACTGAGGGATCAGCACTCTTTAGCAAAACGTATCGTTATATTTGCTGCCAGCTCACCTCACGAAGAATTTTATTATAAAAAATCACTTCTATATGAGTTTCCCATACCGACATCGGATACCAGTGTTATGGCTAAAGCCGTCTCTGACGTCATAAATGATATTTTTAAAGTAAATACGCGCTTTTATCGCTGCGGTATTGGTGCAATAGAATTAGAGAGTGAGATATTCCAACAAGCTGACATGTTCTCTGTCAGTGAAGATAAACCAAGGATGATGGAGTGCTTAGATGCTATAAATAAACGATATGGCGTGGGCACTTTATCAATCGGCAGTGAAAAGCTTACACAAACGTGGAATATGAAGCGTGCTTTCTTATCACCTCACTACACAACACGTTGGTCAGACATCCCCATTATAAAATGCAATTAAATCGGTTATTGTATATTTATCAACCATAGCTTTAGACAGTGACGTTATTGGTTAAATAACGTCAGGTATAAGGAATTTTAATGAAAGCGCTAATATTAATACTAACTTTGATGGCCTCCAGTAGTGCCTCAGCTCACAGTGGTCGAACGAATTCAGAGGGTTGCCATAACGATAAAAAGCGAAACGAGTATCACTGCCATAGCAGTAAAAGCAAGCCAACATCCAGTTCGCCAAATATAATTAAACCAGTGCCAAAAGGCTTCGCAATTGGCTCGCTTACTTATAATAGAAAAGATTGGCCACATTGGGTTGATGCCGATAATGACTGCCAGGATGCAAGAGCTGAAATACTCATTAGAGATTCAAAGTCACCAGTTAAATTTAAACGAAATAAGCCCTGCAACGTTTCTTGGGGTGAATGGATAGACCCATACACTGCTCAAACATTTTATAAAGCCTCAGATATCGACATAGACCATATTGTACCTTTAGCCCATGCCCATGAAATGGGGGGTAAATACTGGACTCGAGATCAAAGAAGAGCATTTGCCAACGACTTTGAAAATCTCTTAGCTGTAGAAGACAACGCAAACCAATCTAAAGGCGCTCAGCCACCACATAAGTGGATGCCCCGAAATAAGCACTTTCATTGCGATTACCTAAATAAATGGAAATACATAAAAGGTAAATATGGGCTCAAAGAAAGTTTTAACGAAAAAACGTTTATCAACAATCTAATTAGTTCAAATGGTTGCAACTAAAAACATATGCGCCTAACGTAGACATCTCTAATTTGTAGTAGTGTGATTACCAAGGGATTATGTCGGTCTAATTACCGAGCGACTTTGTCGTAAATAGCATATCAGCCAGTTACTAAACTGGCTACCTTTTATGCCGATTCAGCCAGAGCATTAGATTTTTCGAC
>NZ_JACJEC010000007.1:0-156264 GCF_014163875.1 Pseudoalteromonas sp. SR43-3
ATGTTTAAAGTACTTATGGCAAACTGATGTCTCAGGCATAGCAGTTGTGACTTATGTGGGTTGTGGTGATTTACATAAGATCATAAATTGCTGTGCCTGTCACGTTTTGGGGATTCGTCAGCCCATAGGGTTCTTTCTAGGGACGATTAACTCTTTGTTGCTCGATTTTTACTTAGCCCACTAGGTGGCAAACCTCGCGCCGCGATTAAATCGCCCCTAGATTGAACAAATTTCAACCCTGAAAGGCCAACACGCCCATATGAATATAAGAAATGTCGATCTTAACCTTCTCGTTTATTTAAATGTGTTAATAGATGAAAAAAGTGTGTCGAAAGCTGCAAATAAACTCGCGCTTACGCAACCGGCTATGAGTAACGCATTAAAACGTTTGCGCGATTTATTTGACGACCCGCTACTTGTGCGTGCCGCAGGCTCTATGACGCCAACGGCAAAGGCACTTGCGTTAAAGCCTGAAGTTGAGGCGCTCTTAAAAATGGCCGAAGCTATTACGCAGCCTAGTGAGCAATTTAACCCTGCAACCGCTGAAGTTACCTTTAGAATAATGGCAAATGACTACATAGAGTCGACCTTAATAGCCCCTTTTATAACTGCGCAGCTTAGTAAAAATCCCGGTATTAATTTTGATGTATTAAGTCCAAGCGACATAAACCTGCAAGACATGGAAAAAGGCACTATAGATTTAGCAATAAACCGCTTTAATGGCCTGCCACGCTCGTTTCATCAAGCCAGTGTTTGGCGCGATAATTACTGTTGTTTAACCCATCCTAAAAATACATTTTTACAACAATCAGGGTTAGACGACTACTTAAAAAAAGAGCATATTTGGGTAAATCGTGCCGGCTGGGGGCCTGAAGCCGCTGTTACTAATAAATCAGGAAAGCAAAAATTAGGCTGGGTAGATGAAGCGCTTTGGCAACTAGAACAAACCCGTAAAATACGTGTTTTTACTCGCCACTACATGGTCGCAAGTCTGCTTTGCCAATCAGAGCAACTTATTGCCACCCTACCGCGCAGGCAAGCTAAATTATTAACCTCTCATACTGATTTGGTAATCAGCCCGGTGCCATTCCAAATAGTGCCTATTGAAGTAAAAATGATATGGAGCCCACTGCTACACCATGCGCCAGCGCACCAATGGTTAAGGCGTGAGTTATTAGCGTTTGCTAAAACGATTGCAGATAGATAAATTATTATTTTCATCACATCAAGCACCAGGTATTTTACTATCGCGCATACTGTCCAAGCTTTACTTTCATTAGAAGAATATAATGATAAACAAACTTAATAATAAGAATAACGATATTGCAAATATAATTTTTGCTGTCTTTCAAAAGTCCTATGCTATAGAGGCTAAACTGATCGGCGCGCATAACTTTCCTCCTTTAGCGCGTAATATTAGAGGTATAAAAAAATCAGAAACAACCTTTTATGGCTACAGCGAAAATGAATGTTTAGCAGCCGTTATTGAAGTAGATACAAACAACGAGTGTTTAGATATTTGTAGTTTAACCGTTGATCCTAGTCATTTTAAAAAAGGTATCGCAAGTAAGCTAATAAGTTATGTTTTAGCGATGGATGATTTTTCTCATGCAATAGTGGAGACTGCGGTTGCTAATACTCCTGCAATAAATTTATATAAAAAGCATGGCTTCGTGGAATTTAAAAGATGGATCCCTTCACATGGTATTGAAAAGCTGGCTATGTCGGTCGTAATTTAAATCAGTATTTCAAAATAGGTAATTTACAAATGGATAGTGCATCAATAATTGCGTTGAGTGTTTTGTTTGGAGGCATAGGTATTGGCTACCTTACTTACGGGCGAAGAAAAAAAGCCGTAGTACCGCTTTGTATTGGTTTGTCGCTATTGGTATTTCCGTATTTTATGAGCAGTGTTAGCATGCTGTTGATTGTAGGCGCTATTTTAGTGGCTATTCCCTACTTTATTAAAATTTAATATTACTATTGTTACGGCTAAATAAAATACACGAGAAAATAAAAAAGCGCCGTGGTATTCAACTTTGGGAAAATACCATGGCGCTTTTGGAAATCGTCGATATAGGAGTCTACCTACAGTGTAAGATTAGCAAGCTTAGTACCAACTTCATAAAACAATTAAAATTCAATAAAAACAATTAACTAAGCATCCACCTTAACTCATCAACTAATCCCCTTGTTCCAGTTTTGTGCACGTTTTTACCGCTCTGCACCAAATTAATTAGTATAATTTAGGTATGTTTTCTATTTTTTATTTAGTTTTAAAACTTACTATTGATGAAATCAATGTCAGTTATTGAAAACAACAATTTCATTAATAATACACTTAGCGCTAGAGTGAAGTTAAGCCAACAAACTAAGAGTAATAATTATGACAACATCAAGCTTCACACAACAAGACGGGTTATTTATTGATGCTAACTTACATCAGTTTATTGAAGAGCAGTTATGCGTAAAAACTAACACCACTGAAACTTACCAAGCATTAGCTACTTTAGTTGATGAGTTTGGTTGTAAATGCCGTAAAACAAAGCACCAACCAAATGATGTATTAGAAGTGGATACATTGCTAAACGCATACCAACTTAAAAACCACCCACTTTGCCATGTTGATGCACAAACGACAGAAGCCGTTTTAGACGAATATTGCTGCCAGGTTCCTGCAATTATTGTTGTTGCGTTAATGGATACGCTTAGTGGTACGCAGTGCGATGAACCTCAAGCACATGAGATTTACCATCGTGCAGCGCAGTTAACCAACCGCCCTTGCATGCACAGAGTAAAAACTGCCTCAGCAGCTTAATAATGAATGTGTTTAAAAGTGCTCGATAACCTTCTTTGCAAAGCCAGTACAAGTTAAGGTTGTCGAGTTATGAATACTTGAGTTATCGCTCTGCTCTTGCGCTAAATCAAAGGTTACTTCACCGCTTTTAAATGTTTGCTCTAACGCATTTTCTATTAGTAATGCGGCCTCGTCCCATCCCATAAATTTAAGCATTAACACCGCACTTAAAATACTACTGCTGGGGTTTGCTTTATTTTGCCCTGCTATACGTTCAAACGTGCCGTGTGTAGGCTCAAAAAATGCGACATCGTTATTTAAATTTGCAGCAGGCATTATGCCAACACCGCCAACTTGTGCGCTCAGCATATCCGCTAAAAAGTCACCATTTTGATTAGTCGTCACCACTACATCAAATTGCTCTGGGTGCATTAAACATTGCTGCAGCATGTTGTCGGCTATAACTTCTTTAATAATTAGAGGTGCTTGATTTACTCGCTCTATTTGCAGCCAACGCCCATTTTCATGTGCAGTGGCATTAAATTCGCTTTGTGCAAGTGCATACCCCCAACGCTTAAATGCCCCATCGGTAAATTTAAGTACATTGCCTTTATGCACTAGCGTTAATGATTCACTATCGTTTTTAAGTGCATAGTTAATGGCAAAGCGCATTAGTCGCTCAGAGCCTTCTTTAGATATATTTTTAATACCAATACCGCATTCTTGTGAAAACCTTAAGCGGGTTACGCCCATTTCCTCACATAAAAAATCGAGCATTTTTTCGCTTTCTACACTCCCTGCTTGCCACTCAATACCTGAGTACACGTCTTCGCTGCTATCACGAAGCACTGTTATGTTTGTTAAAAAAGGATTTTTTAAAGGAGAAGGAAGTGCGCTAAAGCCTTTTATAGTTCGCATATTTACAAACAAATCCATTTCTTGCCTGAGTGCAACATTAAGCGATCTAAAGCCACCACCCAGTGGTGTGGTTAACGGCCCTTTTATGGCAATTTTGCAGGCACGTACCGCGTTAATTGTTTCTTGTGGAAACCAGTCACCGTCATACAGCTTTGCGGCCTGCTCGCCATTATAAACTTGCATCCAATGAATTTTCCGTGCACTTTTATAACAATGCTCAATTGCACTATCAACAACGTGGCGCATCACCGGCATAACATCCAGCCCCACGCCATCGCCATCAATAAAAGCAATGATAGGTTCTAACGGTATTTGCCAATGTCCTTGTGCATCAATAGTGATATTTTGGCCGTGCTCAGGAACTTGAATATGCTGATACGTCATGGCTAAAACCTAACTTAAAATAACGATTAATTGATTAAACCATGCTTAGCTAGAGGTGTCTGTATTTGTACTTTTATAGTTACTATCATTTTAAAAAATAAAGAATTAGGCGTGATTATTTATCCATTTAGTTGGTCTTGTATATTAAGCCTGGCGTACCAGTTATTAAATTACAGTGGAGCATTTTAATGAAATACTTTTTTGTACTGCTACTATCAATCAGCTCTTTTAATGTATTAGCCGCTGAAGTAGTCATACATAACCTTAGCTCGCTCTCAAGTAATGCTCAAAATACGGTGTCTACATGGGTTAATCAAAGTGTTGAAAAAACACAAAATACACTGGGGCCTTTAAAGCAAACCACTTTGCCTATTTATTTAAAACCGCAATACTTTGCTTTTGAGCCTGTACCTTGGGCTACAGTTAAGCGCAATAACCCCGATGGGATTGAACTACATATAGATCGCTACGCCAGTTTAAATGCATTCACTAAAGATTGGACGCTATACCATGAACTTTCGCATTTATATTTGCCGCTACTTCCCTACTCCGGTTTTTGGCTAAGCGAGGGTTTTGCCAGTTATATGCAAAACGTAATAATGCGTGACAGCGGTATAATCACCCAGCCACAGTTTGTACAACGTTTAAATGCAGGATTTGATCGTGCCCGCCTGCAAACCAAAACTAAAACACAGCCACTTAATAAGCTCTCTGCCGATATGTGGAAACAACGCGCCCAGCAACGTGTTTATTGGACGGGTGCGGCTTTTTTTGCACAGGCCGACCTTAAGCTACAAAAACAAGGTTTATCTGTCGCGGGTATAATAAAACAGTATCAAACATGCTGTAGACCCGCTCGTTCTAGTGCTAAAACCTTTATAAAAGAGTTAGATAAGTTATCCGGCAGCAGCATTTTTACAACGCTGTATGCAAAATATAATACCCGTACTGATTTTCCTGATATTAATAAAAAGCAGCTAAACACGCTTTAACGGCTGCTCTGTTTTATATAGCTACTATATTCAACCAGCCCTTGCGCATTAAAATTGGTTGAGTACTCGTTCATAAAACCATGCAAAAAATTGGTTTTATGGCACTTAACACCCGCTTTGGTGCTTAAAGCTTTAATAACTTCATCAACATTAAAGTGACTCTCACTTTCTGGGAATATGAATTCACAGGGTACATTTGCATCTAACGCTAAATGATTACGAATTTGCGACGGATAAAAGCCAATTAACTTTTTAAGGTGTGTATTGCCTGTTAATAACTGTGCCCGCCATGCTGCACTTGCCCCTGCGCTAAACGCAATACATGTGGTCGGCACTTTTAAACTCTCAAAGCATTCTAGAAGTTTGTCCGTGTATTTGTCATGGCCACACTGCTGTATAAAATTATTATAACTATCTTGTTCACTTTCAATAGCTTGAATCTTGTTATTGTATGGGTCAACAATCACTAAATTTGAACTAATTGCCTGTGATAACTTACTTAAAGCAGGGGTTAAACCATAAATATCACTCACTATTAGGTAATTCATACTTATCCTTTGGTAACTAAAAATGGGCTTTGTAAGCAGTTGATAAGATTTATTATAAATATTTTTATAATAAATAGCTTGCACACAATTTATATATAAGTTACCTTCCCTCTCTGGTTTAAAGAAACCGCCGCGGTTAACCATTTACCCTGATCCAGTAAGCCCCGCAAAACGTATATTTGAAAGCTAAGTTATTGTACGGCGAGAACCCCTTGAATAATACCGAGATGATTTTTTACTATCATCGCAAAAGTGTCATAAAGATCGTCAACACTGTAATGAAGCTAAACACAACATCGTTAATTTATTGACTGCAATTTGCTATACAAATATAGCGCAGAATAAATAACAAGAATAAAGTGAGTTTTATTATGTCTTATAAATATAACGGGTCTATGATCCAAATAGCACATCCAGTGCAATCAATTTCAGTAAACAAACATCGTGTAATCTTCAGTGATACACAAGGTTTAAAAAATGCATTATTTCAAAAAGCGAGTGATGCACGCCAGTTTGTTAAGTGGCTAAAAGCTAACTAAGCAACATATAACTTTAATTGCCATTCTATTATTGCAATTATTGATAAGATATTATGCCAGCCTTGTTGCTGGCATTTTACTTTTTAGCCCTTTATTGGTTACAATAGTTTTACAATAATAATTACTGGTAGCTGTTGTAATGCTCCGTATATTTTTAACTTTCTTACTTTTTTTCTGTCTGAGCTCAATAAGCAATGCTAGAACCATAAACTGGCTAGCGCACGATTTTGCACCCTATTATATTTTAAATGGTCAATATCAACACCAAGGCCGTGACGAAAGCATAATTTCTTTACTTGAAAAACAACTTCCTAATATTACCTTTAACCGCATGCTTATCCCCTCAGGTAAAGTAATTCAAGAGCTGTCTAATACTTCAAATAATGTTTGTGCGTTATCGCTTTATAAAAATGATTACAGAAAAGAGCATATTTATTTCACAGACGAAAGCTCAACAACGGGCCTCTCGCCTTCAATAGCAATGCATAAAAAGCTGGCCAAAGCGCTAAATATAGCGGAATCAAAAGAAGTATCACTACTCAATTTAATACAAGATAAAAAACTAACTCTTGGAGTTTCTATGAGCCGCTCTTACGGCCAAGAGATAGATACTTTAATAAACAGTACACCCAACATTGATTTAGTAATTAGACCCACACGCGATAGCCTAGCGAGCCTTACATATATGCTTAACCTAAAACGAATTGATATTTTGCTGGGTTACCCAAGCGAGCATTACTATTTAGCTAAATCAATGCACTTTGAAGAAAACTTAACGCAGCGTCCATTAACCGAATCTCCAGCGCTCAGTTATGGCTTTATTGGTTGTACTAAAAACGAGCAAGGCGCAAAAGACATCGCTATTCTTAATGAGCAGCTTAAAGTTATTAAAAAAACGCAGGCTTATAACGATTTACTTATGCGCTGGTTGCCTGAGGATTTAAGGCCTCTATTAAAGTCACGTATTAATAGCACAAAATAAACAAATTCAAAGTCGCTTAATTTGAGTTTCTGTTAAGCAAAAAAAACGCCACAGTAAGTGGCGTTTTTATATTCAATAACTGTATTACTTACGAACGCCTTCTATTGATAAAATAATATCAACATGAGTAGATGCAGGCCCTAAGTTGTAATCAATACCATAATCTGTAAGTTTAAGGCTGGTTTCGCCTTCAAAACCTACGCGGTATCCACCCCACGGATCTTTACCTTCACCCACTTTATCTATTTCAAAGGTAATAGTTTTAGTTACGCCATGCAGCGTAAATTCGCCGGTTACGTCGGCCTCTTCACCATCTTCATCAAATTTAATGCTGGTGCTTTTAAATGTCGCTTTTGGGTATTTATCCACATTTAAAAAATCTTTACCATGTAGGTGCTTATCACGCTCTGCATGGTTAGAATCAAGGCTTGTGGTGTCAATATTTACCATAATTTTTGATGCATCAGGATTTTTAGCATCGTAACTAAATGTGCCGTCAAAAGTATTAAAACGACCATATAACCAGCTGTAACCTAAGTGTTTAATTTTAAAGTTAACAGATGCGTGCCCGCCTTTCGTATCAATTACATAATCAGCTGCATTAGCGGCTGTTGCCGATAACATCATTGCAGCCGAAACGGCTGTGCTTACTAATAATTTTTTCATTTTAATCATCCTTTAATGGTTTGATCATTCTGATTAAGGTTTTATCTTTATCGATAAAGTGATGTTTTAACGCCCCTAGTGCATGCAATACTGCAAACCCGATTAATGTGCACGCGCCATAATAATGTACTTTTCCTGCAATATCGGCTTGGTCATCAAATGCAAAATCAAGCGCTGATACGTTAAATAAGGTAAACACTTCTATTGGACGTCCGTCTGCGGTTGATATTAAATACCCTGCAACAACTATAACTGCCAAAATAATATACATAGCAATATGCGCAGTATGTGCTAATTGGTTCATGCCTTTACTTTCACCTAATGGTTTAGGTTGTGTAGATAAAGCACGCCATAAAGTTCTAAATAAAAATACGGCCACAAGTGTAATACCAATGCTTTTATGTAAATCGAGCGAGCCTTTATACCAGCTATCATAATAAGTAAGCTCAACCATATATAAACCTAAACCAAACAGGCCAAAAATAGTCAACGCCATGAGCCAATGTAAAATAATGGCGACAAGTCCGTAAGATGAAGGTGTATTTTTAAACATGTGTAACGTCCTATAATGCTATGAAGTTACAATATAGTGCATAGCCGTAAATGAAAATAACATTTACAAACACTTTACGTGCGTATACGCACAGAACTTTGATAATTAAAGTCAGTTTTTAAAAGTTGAGGATTAAACAGATAAGTTTATAGGGTGAATTGCTCGCTCAAGCTGACATAAATTAAGCTCTCTGGGCTTACTTGCAAACAAGTAACAAGTCCTTCTTTAATGAGCTCAAGCATGGCTATAAAACTAACCACCACACCACTACGCCCTTCATCAGGCGTAAAAAGCGCATTAAATACCACTGCTGAATTCGCTTTCGATAGCTGTTGTAATATTTGGCTCATTCTCTCTCGGGTTGAGAGTACTTCAGCAGTAATTTGATGATGTTCAAACGTTTTTGCTCGCGCCATAACATCACTCAACGCCAGCATTAAGTCTTTCAGTTCAATATCAGGGAGGTTATGACTTGTGTCTTCATTTATTGGCATAGCGGCATGCGCTATAAAAATATCACGCCCAACACGGGGGATATAATCGAGGTTTTCGGCGGCTTTTTTAAATAACTCATATTCTTGCAGGCGTTTAATAAGCTCAGCGCGAGGGTCTTCTTCCTCTTCAAGTTCTTCGTGAACAGGGAGTAATAAGCGCGACTTAATTTGTGCAAGTAACGCAGCCATTACTAAATATTCACCGGCAAGTTCGAGTTGAAACTCGGTCATCATTTCAACATAACTTACATACTGCTCTGTAATACTAAAAATAGAAAGATCGAGCACATCAAGCTTATGCTTTTTAATTAAATAAAGCAGTAAATCGAGCGGGCCTTCAAAGGTTTCTAATATTATTTCGAGCGCATCGGGCGGAATATATAAGTCTTCTGGTTTATCTACAACCGCTTTACCATGCAAAAAAGCCAGTGGCAGCTTCTGCTGCACTGGCTTTTCACTACTTTTTGTATCAGCAGTACTTTCGCTCACTTGTTATTACTCAAACGGGCTTGTATCACCACAGCCAACACGCAATATTTTAACTTCATCTTCCGACAAGTCGATTACTGTGGTTGCTTGCTCGGCTAAATGGCCACCGTGAATAATTAAATCAACGTGTTTATCTAATCGCTCTAATATTTCATCCGGATCAGATTCAGTAAACTGCTGCCCGGGTAAAATTAAAGAACACGACATTAATGGCTCGCCAAGTTCGGCAAGTAACGCACAAGCAATTGGGTGTTCAATTACACGCATACCAATTGTTTTTTTCTTGTCGTTTAATAAACGCTTAGGGACTTCTTTTGTGCCTTTAAAAATAAAGGTATAAGGCCCTGGCGTATTATTTTTAATTAATCTAAATAGCTGGTTATCTACACGTGCATAAGTAGATAGCTCCGATAAATCACGGCAAACTAGCGTAAAATTATCGTTTTTTTCAATACCACGAATACGCTCTATGCGCTCTTTGGCTTGCTTATTACCAATGTTACAGCCAATGGCATAGCCCGAATCTGTTGGGTAAACAACAACACCGCCTTGTTTAATAATATCAACGGCTTGACTAATTAGTCTTGGTTGCGGGTTATCAGGATGAATATGGAATAATTGACTCATGTTAATGCCCCTTCTTGTCCTTCCCAAACTTGCCATACACCTTGGCAGTCTTTCGGTAAGTATAAATTTTTGCCAAGCTCTAAATAGCTTGTCGGAAAATGAAAATCAGACCCTTGCGAGCAAAGTAGTTCGTACTCACGGCTGAGTTCACCTAAAAATTGACGTTCGCTTGGCGCCTGTTGAGGTTGTGCAACTTCCATTGCGTCTCCTCCTACACTTTTAAATTCTACTAATAATTTGCGTAGCCACTTGTTTGACATTTGATAGCTACTTGGGTGAGCAAGTACAGCAACACCACCAGCAGCATGTATTGCCTCTACAGCGGTTTGCATGGTGCACCAGCAACTAGGTACATAGCCTGTTTTGCCGCGCCCTAAGTACTTTTTAAAAACACCCGGGAAATTTTTAGCTACACCGCGCTCAATAAGGGCACGTGCAAAATGTGCGCGCGTAATTTGCGCGTCTTTTGCCAGCTCTTTAGCTTGCTCGTAAATGCCATCAAAACCATTTTTTGCAAGGCGTGCGCCAATTTCTAGTGCACGCTCTTCTCGCTTTTGCTGCTGAGCCGATAATAAAGAGGTAAGGTCAATATTATTAATATCAATATTTAAACCTACAATATGAATTTCGAAGCTTTCCCATTTGGTAGACACTTCGGTACCCGTTATTAATGAAAGCGGTAAGTTTTCTGCTTCAATAAATTGCTGAGCAGGCTTAATAGCCGCCACAGTGTCATGATCGGTAATAGCAAACACATCAATATTTTTATCAACAGCGCGATGCAATAATTCTTCAACCGTTAAACGCCCGTCTGAATGTGTAGTATGGCTATGTAAATCGTATTTTATCAAAAGAAAACTGCTTAAAATTAAGGGTTACTGGTGTTTATGTAAGTATAACAACTTTTTTGACTAAATTGTTTTAAATAAACACTTGACACAAAAGCATAAGATACGTTTTACTGTAGCCACTTTCAGACACATTAAGAATTAACAATAATGATCAATTCAAACTTAAACACTATTTGGTGGTGGCACTCGTAATTTTCGGGTGATGAATTGTCGTGTCTAGCAAAAATTCAAAACCCGCAACTATGCGGGTTTTTTTATAACTAAATTTTACGAAACATATACGTTAAAAATATTTAATAAATTTTGAGGCAGAAAAACATGAATAACGGTCTTACTCTTACACATCGTTGGTGGTGGCGCCTGATATAGCGGGACGGTAATGATCTGTTTGTAATTTAGATATCGTTATTCAAACCCCGCATTGCAAAAGCACTGCGGGGTTTAATTTTTTGAGGGAATGAGGTTTGATTTTTAGTCATATAACTACCACACCAGGCGAAGTAACAAGCATTACGCAAGTACGCGACTATATTAGTAGCCCTCTTGCATTATACGCGGCACTTGATAAGCCTAACTCACTACTGCTTGAATCGGCTGAGATTGATTCTAAAGACAGTGTAAAAAGTTTAATTTTAGTTGATAGCGCCCTGCGCATTGTATGTAAGGGTAAAACGGTAACTGTTAGCGCACAATCTAATAACGGCAAGCAATTATTAAGCTACTTACAAGCAAATGTTAAGAGCTGTGATTCACAATTAAACGACACAACGCTTACACTTAACTACCAAGACACCAGCAGCGATATAGACGAAGCAAGTAAGCTTGTTGCCGATAACGCCTTCAGCGCTCTTCGTACCTGTATTAACAGCATTCAAAGCACTACCGAAAATCCGTTTTCGGTATTTTTAGGCGGTGTGTTTGCCTACGATATGGTGGCAAACTTTGAGCAATTAAGTGATGTACCTGATGGCGAAAACACCTGCCCAGATTACGTATTTTACTTAGCCGAAACCTTAGTTGTTATTGATCATCAAAAACAAACAACTGAGCTCATTGGTAATGTATTTAACGGCCCAGACGTACACGCTAACTGTTTTGAAGTAGGTAAAGAGCTTGAGCGCTTAAATACGCTTTGCGATAACGCTGCAGAATTTAGTGCGGATATGCAAAGTGGCAAATGTGAAGTAAGCGTTGATATAAGCGACGAAACGTATTGCGAGCAAGTTGTTAAGCTTAAAAAGAATATTGTTGATGGTGATATTTTTCAGGTAGTGCCGTCGCGTACATTTTCACTACCTTGCCCTGATTCTTTACATGCGTATAGCCAGCTTAAAAAGCAAAACCCAAGCCCTTACATGTTTTATATGCGCGATGAAGACTTTGCATTATTTGGCGCGTCTCCTGAGTCGGCCCTTAAGTACGACGTAAGTAATCAGCAAGTAGAAGTTTACCCAATTGCTGGCACTCGCCCACGTGGCAAATTTGCTAATGGGCAAATAAACCCCGACTTAGACAGCCGCATTGAGCTGGAACTAAGAAACGATCAAAAAGAGCGCGCCGAGCATTTAATGCTTGTCGATTTAGCCCGTAACGACGTAGCCCGCATTAGTGTTGCAGGTACTCGTTTTGCCAAAGAGTTATTAAAAGTAGACCGCTATTCACAGGTAATGCATTTAGTTTCACGCGTTGTTGGCACACTAAAACCAGAACTTGATGCACTGCATGCTTACCAAGCGTGTATGAACATGGGCACCCTTGTTGGTGCACCAAAAGTACGTGCTGCTGAGCTTGTACGTCAAACAGAAGGTAAGCGCCGTGGCAGTTATGGCGGCGCTGTAGGTTACTTAACCGGTGATGGCGCAATGGATAGTTGTATTGTTATTCGCTCTGCTTTTGTTAAAAATAACATAGCCTACGTGCAAGCAGGTGCAGGTGTAGTGTTTGACTCAGATCCTATTTCAGAAGCAAACGAAACTCGCGCTAAAGCACAAGCGGTTATCACCGCCATAAAATCTACGTATAAGGCGGTATAAAATGAGTAAAGCGAATCCTATTAAAATCTATTTTTTAGATAACTTTGACTCATTTACATATAACTTAGTTGATGAGCTTACGATGCTTGGCTGCGAACTTGTTGTATACAGAAACAACATTAGCGCTGAGGTTATTTTTAATAAAATGCGCCAAGAGCAAGGCCAAGTACTATTAGTACTTTCGCCTGGCCCTGGAACACCAAGCGATGCAGGCTGTTTAATGGAGCTTATTGAGCTCTCTAAAGGCCACTTCCCAATGCTAGGCATTTGTTTAGGCCAACAAGCATTAACACAAAGCTATGGCGGAGTAATCGGTCACGCGGGTGAAACCGTACATGGTAAGTCTTCAATTATTAATTTAGGCGAACATCCTGTATTTGATGGTATGGGCAATACAATGCCTGTAGCACGTTACCATTCATTAATGGCAACAAAAGTGCCTGATAATATAAAGGTTATTGCCCAGTACGAAGATATCCCAATGGCTATTTATCATCATGATGACAACGCATTGGGTTATCAATTTCATCCAGAATCAATACTGACGCCAAACGGCGCAATGCTACTTCAGCAAAGTGTCGCTTACTTAACACGTGCCAAATAATAGAGGACATTATGAGTACACAACCAGAACAACCCATAAATGTTCAACACGCTATTGAACAACTAATTACAGGGCAATCATTAAGCTACGCAGACGCCAAAGCACTGTTTGATGAAATAATGCAAGGTAACATGAGCGAGATTGAGCTAACCGCCCTACTAATAAGCCTTAAAATTAAAGGCGAAGTAAGCGATGAAATAGCAGGTGCTGCAGCCTCAATGCGCGAAAACGCTGTTGCTTTTACTACCAGCAGTACACAACTTGCTGATAGCTGTGGCACTGGCGGCGATGGCTCAAACACAATTAATATAAGCACAACAGCAGCCATAGTTGCCGCTGCTGCCGGCATCAACATGGTAAAACATGGTAATCGCAGTGTATCGAGTAATTCAGGCTCTGCCGACTTACTAAAAGCGTTGGGCATTAATATAGATATGAGCCCAGAGCAGGCAGCAAAATGCCTTGAGCAAACCAATTTTACCTTTTTGTTTGCACCGCACTATCACAGTGGCGTACGCCATGCGATGGGCGTGCGTACAGCGCTTAAAACACGCACTATTTTTAATATTTTAGGCCCGCTTGCTAACCCAGCAGCACCTGATGTGCAATTGTTAGGTGTGTACAATGAAGCGTTATGTATGCCAATGGCACAAACACTTAAAACCCTTGGCACAAAGCGCGCTATGATTGTTCACGGCTCGGGCACTGACGAAATAGCTCTACACGGTCCAACAACGGTAGTTGAGCTGAATAATGGCGAGCTTACACAGTACACACTAAACCCAAGCGACTTTGACCTTGCAAACTATTCACTTGAACAACTCGCTGGTGAAGGCCCACAATACAACGCAAATGCTAGCCTTGAAATCTTACAAGGCAAAGGCACAGATGCACATAATGCTGCCATTGTGGTTAACGTAGCTGCCCTTTTATACCTAACAGGTAAAGCAGAAACGTTAAAAGAAGGGGCAAAGCAAGTACAAACATTATTAAGTTCAGGGCAAGCCATGAACACACTAAATGCAATTATTGAGGTAAGTAATGGCTAATGTATTAGACAAAATTGTTGCTGATAAAAAATTAGAACTAATTGAGCGTAAAGCCGCACGCCCGCTTGAAAGCTTTAAACACCTTGCAGTGCCTACAAGCCGTAGTTTTTACAAAGCATTAGCCGCCCCAGGCACACAGTTTATTTTAGAGTGTAAAAAAGCATCGCCTTCAAAAGGGCTAATTAGAGAGCCATTTGATTTAACCGAAATCACATCGGTTTATAAAAAATACGCTACCTGCATGAGCGTGTTAACTGATGCTAAATATTTTCAAGGCAGTTTTGACTATCTTGAATTTGTGCGCAGCCAAGTAGAACAACCGCTTATCTGTAAAGACTTTTTTATAGATGAGTACCAAGTGTATATGGCGCGTATTTATGGCGGTGACGCTATATTACTGATGCTTTCAGTACTCGATGACGAAAGCTATAAAGCACTGCACGCAGTTGCCGATTCTCTGAATATGTCGGTATTAACCGAAGTAAGTAATGAAGAAGAAGTACACCGTGCACTTGCGCTTGATGCACAAATTATTGGTATTAATAACCGTGATTTACGCGATTTAAGCACCGATTTAGCCACTACCGAAAAGCTACGCAAACTTATTCCGGCTGATAAAGTGGTTATTTCGGAATCGGGTATTTACACCCATCAAGACGTAAAACGTTTAGCTCCATTATGCGATGGTTTTTTAATTGGCAGCTCACTTATGGGCGAGCGTGATTTAGAGCAAGCATGTCGCCGTGTTATTTTAGGTGACACTAAAGTATGTGGTTTAACACGTACCAAAGATGCACAAGCGGCATATCAAAACGGTGCTATTTACGGGGGTTTAATTTTTCATCCTAAATCGTCACGCTATGTTGATTTAGATTGCGCAAAAGAGCTTAGCCAAAGTGCCCCGCTTAATTTTGTGGGTGTGTTTGTAGATGCCCCAATTGATCAAGTTGCTCAATACGCAAGTGTGCTAAAATTGGCGGCAGTTCAATTACATGGTCAAGAAAGTGACGATTACATCGCTCAGTTGCGTACACAGTTACCTTCCGGCTGCGAGATTTGGAAAGCCCAAGCAATAAAAGATGCATTGCCAACGCCTGTAAATGGCGTTGACCGACACCTTTACGATACACACAGCGATACACAAGCTGGCGGTACAGGTAAAGCATTTGATTGGTCGGTGCTTCATGATGCAACCACTCCGTTTATGCTCGCTGGAGGCTTAAATCCAGACAATATTAAAGATGCGCTTTTTAAAGGTGCCTTAGGCCTTGATTTAAACTCAGGCGTTGAAGAATCTGCGGGTAAAAAGTGCCCTAACAAATTACATAATGCTTTTACAAGCATCAGAAATTATTGAGGTTAAAATGCAAAATCCAGCTTATTTTGGCGAGTTTGGCGGTATGTTTGTACCCGAGTTACTTGTCCCTGCGCTTAAGCAGTTAGAAAACGAATTTAACAAAGCACAAAAAGATCCTGAGTTTCAGGCTGAGCTAAGTAAATTATTAAACGAGTATGCGGGTCGTCCTACCCCACTTACTTTAACGCGCAATTTAGTTAAAAACCCAAAAGTAAAACTGTATCTAAAGCGTGAAGACTTATTACACGGCGGCGCACATAAAACCAACCAAGTACTTGGCCAAGCGTTACTTACTAAGCGCATGGGTAAAAAACAAGTAATTGCTGAAACAGGCGCAGGCCAACACGGCGTTGCAACCGCGCTTGCATGTGCATTACTGGGTTTAAAATGTCGAATTTATATGGGCGCAAAAGACGTTGAACGTCAGCAACCAAACGTATTTAGAATGAAGTTAATGGGCGCAGAGGTTATTCCGGTAACAGCGGGTTCTGGAACATTAAAAGATGCAGTAAATGAAGCCCTGCGTGACTGGTCAGCTAATTATCAAGACGCGCACTACCTACTAGGTACAGCTGCGGGTCCTCACCCATTCCCAACAATTGTACGTGAGTATCAAAAAGTTATTGGTGAAGAAGCTAAACAACAAGTACTTAAAGCCGAAGGTCGTTTACCTGACGCTGTTATTGCCTGTGTTGGTGGTGGTTCAAACGCAATTGGTATGTTCACCGACTTTATTGACGAGCCAGGCGTTAAATTAATTGGTGTTGAGCCTGCAGGTAAAGGGCTTGATACAAATGAGCACGGTGCAACAATTTGTAAGGGCACTAAAGGTATATTACACGGTACTTACACGTACATTATGCAAAACGACGATGGCCAAATTGAAGAGTCTTACTCTGTATCAGCGGGTCTTGATTACCCTGCGGTCGGTCCTCAGCACGCATTTTTACACGAAACCGGTCGAGCGCAATACGTGGGTATCACAGATACAGAAGCGCTTGATGCGTTTCAATCACTTGCTAAAAACGAAGGGATCATTCCGGCGCTTGAATCAAGCCATGCGCTTGCTTATGCACTTAAGTATGCAGAAGAGCAAACCGAGGAAAGCGTTTTAGTTATTAATTTAAGTGGTCGTGGCGATAAAGATTTAGCACACGTTCACAATGTACTATCTGAAAGAGGTCAGCTATGAGCCAAGTAAAAACGGATCGTTACGGCAAAATGTTTGCAGCGCTTAACGAGAAAAAACAAGGTGCGTTTGTACCATTTGTAACAATTGGCGACCCAGGTAAAGAGCAAAGTGTTGCGATTATAAAAAGCCTAATTGACGGCGGCGCTGATGCACTTGAGCTTGGTATTCCGTTTTCTGATCCGATTGCGGATGGCCCTGTAATTCAAAAAGCTAATATTCGCGCACTTGATGTGCACATTAACACGCAAGATTGCTTTGATGTTATTAAAGAGATACGCGAGTATAACGCCGATATTCCAATTGGATTATTGCTTTACTCAAACCTAGTTTTTAAGCGCGGCATAGAAGCATTTTATAAAGATGCAAAAGCGGTAGGTGTAGACTCTATTTTAGTGGCTGACGTGCCTCTGCATGAATCTAAAATATTTAGAAAGTCAGCAATGGATAACGGTGTAGACCCAATTTTTATTGCCACACCTAATGCGGATGACGACACACTTCGCCAATGCGCCTCTTACGGTCGTGGTTATACGTATTTACTATCGCGCGCAGGTGTTACCGGTACCGATACAAAAGCACAAATGCCAGCGGGTAATATTGTTACTAAATTAAAAGAATACCATGCAGCTCCTGCTCTTTTAGGATTTGGTATTTCAACGCCAGATGATGTAAAAGCGGCACTTAATGCAGGCGCAGCAGGTGCTATTTCAGGCTCTGCTGTAGTTAAAATTATTGAAGCTAACCTTAACGATTTAGACGCAATGACAACGCAGTTAAAAGCATTTGTTAGTGAAATGAAAGCCGCAACCGCATTATAAAAAGTGTAAATTTACGCATTAAAAAAGGGCAATTAAATGCCCTTTTTTGTTTTTTAAAAGCAAATTAGTGAGCTTGGTGTTTACCCTCTAAAATCTCTTCAATAAATTTAGCATTAAATGCTTCTAAATCAGCTGGGCTTCGACTTGTTACTAGACCTTTATCTACACATACTTCTTGGTCGACCCAATTAGCACCTGCATTAATTAAATCGCTTTTAATACTAGGAAAAGAAGTAATAGTACGGTCGCGCAATTTATTAATTTCAGCTAATAACCACGGTGCGTGGCAAATTGCAGCAACGGGTTTGTTTTTTTCTGCACCAAAAAATCCATCAATAAATGCTTTAGCATCTTTATCTTGGCGTAAACTATCTGGATTAAATAAACCACCAGGAAGCATAAGCGCGTCGTAATCAGCAGGATCCGCGTTTGTAACTAGTTTATCTACTGTTACTTTATCGCCCCACTTGTCTTCATCCCAGCCAGTAATTTGGCCTTCTTTAATTGATACTATTTCGATGTTCGCACCAGCATCAAGTAATGCGCTGCGTGGAGATAAAAGCTCACTTTGCTCAAACCCATCAGTGGCTAAAATTGCGATTTTTTTGCCTTGTAAACGTGTGCTTGTTTGTAATGTACTCATTGAGATCTCCTTATTTTCTTAAAAGGTATATTTAAAATACACAATCAAAAAAGCACGATGCGTGCCGATAACAAGCAATTGAAAATAAAGGATTTAATTTAAGTAGGATTTATAATGCCATGTAAATTATTTAGAGATTATGAATAATGTACATAGAGGAGATATAAACACGGCTTTGATACTCGGTGATTTAAATACAGAAGCTTCGCTTCTCGCGTGAGCAAGCTCAACGCCTACAACTAACGCTCGGCATTATGTTTATTTTGTAGACGCACAACTTGTTGGCGTGATGGGCAAAGCCCATAATTTTATGTTTAATAACTCCACGCAAAGCTCAATCAACGACCAAGCTAAGTAATGCTATTTAAAGCAGATCTTTTAACGCCTTAGCTG
Source organism: Pseudoalteromonas sp. SR43-3 (assembly GCF_014163875.1). NCBI lineage: Bacteria > Pseudomonadati > Pseudomonadota > Gammaproteobacteria > Alteromonadales > Pseudoalteromonadaceae > Pseudoalteromonas > Pseudoalteromonas sp. SR43-3. The sequence continues at coordinate 18,930 of NZ_JACJEC010000007.1, forward strand.
GTTTAAAAACCGCTTTATTTGCGCCTTCTATTTCAATTGCAGCCCCTGTTTGTGGGTTACGCCCAGTACGCGCTGGGTAATAACTTAGCGCAAAGGTACCAAAGCCATTAATTTGAACCTGATCCCCCTCAGAAAGCGACTTAGTAATTACTTTTTGCAAGCTTGAAAGTGCTGCTTGAGAATCTTTTTTTGTTAATTCACTTTTGTGTGCAATGGCAGCAACGAGTTCTGCTTTATTCATTTTAGGCTCCTAAATACACGCCAAATCAGTGTTGGTTAAGCGTGGGAATATGATGATATAAAAAGTACCAAACCAAATTGGCAATAAAGCCACGCAGGCTAAGGGTTACAGGGCAACAAGTCAACCTTGTAGTTGCTAAGCTTTATGTGGTAAAAAGCCTTTGACTCTTTTTCGTATAATTTAGGTAGACTATGCACGCATTAATTGAATACATCCCACTCATACTGTTTTTTGCAGTTTTTAAGCTAGTCGATATTTATTGGGCTACCGGTTTATTGATGGCCACTACGCTTATTCAAGTTGCTTATAGCTACTTTAAACATGGCTCTGTGCCTACTCGTCAGTGGATATTTTTCGGCATTGCTGCTGTGTTTGGTACGTTAACGCTGGTACTTCATGATGAGCAATACATAAAATGGAAAGCAACGCTGATTTACGCAGGTTTAAGTTTAACGTTACTTGTTAGCCGTTATGTACTTAAAAAAAATCTCGTTAAAAAAGCGCTTAGCTCAATACTCGAAAATGCTAATGATACAAAGCAAGCCATTGTAGTCCCAGAACCGTTATGGGATAAGCTTAACCTGATGTGGGTTGTAATTACTGCTGGCATCGCAGCGTTGAACATTTATATTGCGTATAATTTTTCGCTCGACTTTTGGGTCAACTTCAAAGTATTTGGTTTAATGGGCATTACCTTTGTGAGTATTTTTGCCACTATTATTGCCCTGTACAAATACCTCCCTAATGAAGAAGAACCAGTAAAGTAATTTATAGATAACTAATATCGTCATAAAAATGTCGTCTTTGCTTGTTAGTTTGTAAAAAAAACAAGTTGAGACGACCTTGAACGCCAATCAATACCGCTGGTTTGAATTTACCCTCATTTTTGTATTGCTGCCTTTGTTGGGCTTTGTATTACGCGATCATTTAGCTAACTGGCTTATCCCTGCGCTTATTATACTTATGAGTGTGTGTTGTATGTTGCTACTAGGCGATCCCCATTTTAAACGGTTTAGACTCACAAGCCTTGGGCAATTTTCTGCTGTTAAAAGGCGTGTGTTTAGCTTCTTTTTTTTAGGTGCGCTGTTCTCAGGCATGTTTTACGGGATTATTCATCAAGACAACTGGTTTACCCTTCCCCGTAACTCATTTAATGATTGGCTTTTACTATTGGTGCTGTATCCAATACTGTCGGTTATTCCTCAAGAATTAATATTCCGAACGTATTTTTTTCATCGTTATAAACGCATCATGCCAAAAAAAGCAGTGCGTATTATAGTCAGTGCGAGTGTATTTGCGTTGGCGCATATAGTGTATGCAAATTGGATTGCAGTAGCCTTAGCCTTTTTGGGCGGTTTACTGTTTGCGTATACCTACGCACAAAGCCGCTCAACGGTCGTGTGTGTTATTGAACACAGCTTATGGGGGCTATGGATGTTTACACTTGGGATTGGCAGCTACCTCGATTCAGGCGCATTTAACTAATATAACAAACATTAAAAAATCCGATATCAGAAACTAATATCGGATTTCGAATAGTTATAAAAACACTTCACTCATCGTAAAAAGCGCTGAGCTGTAAGGCATATGCTGAGTTTTTAATTATTTAATATAATGGTTAAAATAACGACTCAAACTCACCATTTGGAAATAAAACACCAGGAATACCACGTACCGCAGTAACATCAGCTAGTTTAGTATCACCAAAATATAAACCGCCACTGTAATTACGGCCCTTTTGCTTTACATCTAACCAACGTCCATTTTCGCCTTTCGCTATTAGATTAATGTTGCCACTAACATCACGAATACGTAAATCTAACGCGCGATTTTGTATGCTAACAAATATATCTGTAGAAGTAAGTTCTGATAAGTTTTCCACATCGCCTACGTACGCAAATTTAAAATCGCTTGCACCACTCAATGGAAAATCTAATTCAAAAGTAAATGCTAAATCGTCATTATCTTCACCAACAAAAGGCGAAGCCTCTACTGCTGTGATATGAAATGCAGTGTTTTGAATGTCGCTTACGTAACCACCATTAAAATCAAAAGTAGATAACGTGGTTGACTCCTCACCTATTGAATTAACAAAACGATTTAGGTTTACTGATAAATCACCTTCGAGTTTACCCGCGGCTTTATTGATAATTACGTTGGTGGTTACCTGTGTAATACCCGTATCGGCTTCTGGGTTTAATTCGCTTTGAGCATCTATGCCATCAAACTCAATCAGCAACTCACTTACATCCACACTTAATACCGTAGTACCATTTGTGACCGTTGCGCTCATTACACCTTCGATTTTATTACCTAATACACCACTTACTCTGAAAGTTGGAATTGATAAATCAATGGTTATAGGTAACTCATCATATGTGCCAGTAATAGCCCAAGTATAAGGTGATTGGTTGTAATCAATATCTAAATCACGAAGCTTATATTGCCCTGATGGTGTAGAGCCATCAGCTAGTGGTGAATAATTTGTGATAACTTCGTTTAAAGCATTACTAAGTGCATCAAGGGTTCTTTGTGTATCTTCATCAAACGCACCTTCAAGCTCAGTAAATTTTGCGTCTAATTCATCTGAATAACTTTTTTCTTGAAGTCTTGCAACACCAATTATATTTCGCGTATCAACAAGTAACTCTCTTGAGTCTAAGCTTTGCACTTCTGCTGAGCGAGCCTGCCAATTTGCAAATGTAGTTACACTTGCAATCGTTTGCTTAACTTGACCAGCTACATTTTTCAGCAAAGCATTACCTTGGTCGCTAAATAAGTTGTCTGTAACATACTGCGCTGCTAAATCGCTGTAATCTTGCCATGCTTGCTGGTCAGTCTCCAAGTTAGTAAATACATTAAAAGCACTTTCAACACTAAACGAACTATCAGCAACACCAGCTAAAATTGCCGCGTAGGTGAAGGCATTTGTAACCATTTCTGCTTCAACACTTGCATTTAAATTACTGTGCGTTAAATGATAAAAAGGCGTGGCTGATAAACTCGCCTGTGTAGCACTAAAGCCTTCATCTGTAATTGCTTTACTCAATGGTGATAAATAAACCTTATTTACACCCGGTGCACTAAATGCATCCGCTTTGTAATTAAGAGTAACGGCTGTCAATTCTTGGTAGTCGATTAACCGGTTTGCGTTTAAGTCATTTACATCACCACGCACAGTTCTGCCACACCCTGTAAATCGCGGACAAGGTAGAGCTGTATCGCTAGGTATAAACTCAAAACTATTAAAAGTAAGTGGAGTTACACTTACACTCGCAGTATTGATGTTTTCGACTTCAATTGATTCTTTCACCACCCCATCACTATCTAAAACATTAAGCGTGCCCTGTGGTGATTGCCAATTAGATACATAAAAATTTACAGAAGAAGATGTTGAAACTTCACTCACTGCAACAGATTCTGAACTGTCACTGTCTGATGAAGAACCACAACCTACCAATGCAATAGCGACCCCTAAAGGTATAATTTGTTTTAACATCTTCATTCCTTAAAACTTAATGTTCACGTACCAATTCACATTCGCATAATAGGCTTTATCTAAATCTAAGCTATCTGTTTGTAAATTAAGACCAAAATATTCACTTTCTATACCAACCAAAAACGCTTCACTTTTTGTTTCGTAGCCTGCTTGTACTTTCCAATGATCCCAAAAGTGAATGCGGCCTTTTAATTGGCTAAACGTGTCTTTATCGTAACGTTTTAAAGTTAGTTGGGTTGAAAAACGCTCGTTTATTCTGTAATCGGCAAATGCTTGTAGTCGCATTTCCATCTCAAAATCATGCGATTCGGTATTTCCAAATGCAGACGTTTTTAATGATACTGTTGGCTGGGTAGTAATGTCGCCGTTGTCATTTTCACTAAATGGAACTTCTGTAGTTTGGCCTTTAACAAAGCCACTATCGTCGTAATCTGTTTTATAGAGTAAATCTTTTACACTAAAACCAAGTTGTAGTTCATCATTTACTTGCCAATCAGCAAAAATATCTAGGCTATAGCCTAGGCCTTCAGGTTTCTGGTCTGGTGTGAATTTTTTAAATAAAATATCTTTTGAAAAATTGTAATCAACAGTTACAGCACCTTCAACTTCATCGCTATAAATTTCGCCATTTACAGTAGCATCTTGAAAATGCGTACTCGAAAAAACGGATAATTTAGGTGTAATTGTTAATGAATTTTTATCTAAAAACTTAAAATCGTAAGATACGAATACACCATTAGACGTTGCTTGTTCAGCATCGAGGTAATAGGTATAAAATCTATCTTCAAACTCTAAGTCATTCTTTTCGGTATGAGTATATTTAGCTGTATCAGGATCAAAGTTAAGAACATAGTCATAACGACTTTGTAAACCTACCTTAAAATTACCGTAGCCAACACCCACTTCAAAAATATTATAGGTAAATGCACTGTCACCCGATTTTAATGGTGCATCAAAATCATCTACAAAGGCTTGTACTGGTTGTGCTTCAGTATAAATTTCTGCGTCAAAATGAGTAAATATCTGAAATTGGTTATCTGCGGAAGCAAGAGGAGAAATAAGAGCTGTTGAAAATCCTAACAAGAGAATTTTTTTTTTCATAATAAAATCGCTTTCTATAAAAAAAGGGAAAAGCGATGCTTTCCCCTTTTATAGTTTTAAATTACTTAGATGAATCAATTAAATCAACATCAGTGTAAGACACTACATCACCATCAATGTAAGTGATAGATACACCGTTAGTAACTTTAGAAGCAGTACCAAATGACATCATTTCGCCATTGTACATAGCTTTAACATCACCAGTGTAACCTGTAGATTCCATACCAGTTAGAGATAATGTGTAGCCCATTGCTGTGTCACCTTTAACCATAACTTCTAATGTACTTTCATCTTCATCACCACTGCTGTCAACCATACCCATTACTTTAAAGTCTAAGTCGCCAGACATACCTTCAAGTGTAACTGTACCCATGTCAGTAGCATCATCAGCAGTTAAATTTAACATGCCTACAAAACCAGACTCACCGTCCATAATTTCAACGTGATTCCAAGTTTCAGTGTTGACGATTTCTGCATCATCAACTGTGTCAGCATCTACTTCACCATCAAAGGTGAAAATTAAACATGAATCTATTTGAGTAGGATCTGTAATTGTACCGGCAGCAAACTGTTCACACTCTTCTAGAGCTGCAGTACGACTTTCGCCTGTAACAAGTTTAATAGATACACCTTCATCTCCCATTAATGTAGCGCCCCAAGCAACAACAAGTTTGTCTCCTTGGTAAGAAGCAGAAGCACTGATCATTTCACCGGTGCTTTCATTCTCTAATGCCAAGGTTAAGGCATCTAAATCATAGTTATATGACCAATCAGGCTGACGTGTTGAGCTGCCATCTCCTGAGTTCCCCATACCACCAAGCTCATCGATAACGTCAACTAGGATATCGGCTGCATAAATAACCGATTGACCACCTGTATTAGTAAGTACAGTCATTGCTGAAAGCGATTCAGAGGTAGCTTTGACTGAAGCTGTAGCAACGACTAGTTGAGCTTCTTCTTGTAGATTTAACGCCGTTAATAGTTGTTCATTTGCAAGCTCTGCTTGTACAGCTGCTTCACTCGCCATTATTTCAGCTTGTTCAAGAAGCGTTTCTGCTTCAAGCTCTTCATCAGACTCAGCAACAGAAGCATCTAGGTAATCTTGTGCGGCCTTAATAGATTGTTGAACTGCAAGTTCTAGTACATCAACCGCAGCAGAAAACTCAGAAGCTGCATTTATTGCTGCTTCTACTTTTATCTCTACATCCATAGCAGCAGAATTAACCGCAGACTGAGCGGCTGCCAATGCACTAGTAGATGCAGCTTCTGAAGTGTTTGCAGCTGTTTTCTTTTCGTCAGCAATATCAGCTGTGTTTAAAGCGATTTCTTTAGCAGCTTCGACTTCAATTTCGTATTCAGTGATAATAGATTCTGCATCGATTACTAACTGTGCAAGAGCGGAATCATAAGTTTCTACTTTATTCACCTCTATTAAAGCTAATTCCTCAAGGGTAGCTGCTGTACTAAGTATACTCTGATAATCAGAATTTTGAGATACCAGTAAAGTTGCAGTGTTAACATAGCCTTGAGCTTTCACATGTAGGGTATCTATTGAAGCCGCTAAATTAGAAGCTTCTGCTTCATTTTTTAGCGCAGCTACAGCAGCAACAAATTCAATTGCTGTCTCCAGGTCTGTAACCGTACTAGCAAGCTCTTCAACGTCAACAAGTGTTGCTTCAGCCGACTCTACAGATGCTTGTAGAGATGTAAGTTCTACAGAAGATGCGTCAATTTGAGCTGATAGTTCTACCGCAAGTTCAGCAAAAAAATCGCCCTCAATTACACACTCATCGTCAGAACAACCAAGCTTTTCTAAAGCTGCTTGAACAACTATTGCTAATTTAGCTAGCTCCTCATCTGTAACTGCACCATTTTTAACTGCCTGATCTTTCGCTGCTTTAGCTTTACTTGCAATACCAGCAGAGTTTTGTGCAAATTCAGCAATCTCATCAGCAGTTGCATCTGGATTATTTGCTAAAAAAGCTGCTTCTAATGCGTTTTTAATTGCAACTTCATCACCAGTTGCAATTGCCGTAAATACACTCGCAGTGCTCGAAACTGCAATTTGCAACGTTTTAGCAATATCAGTCGTGCTTAATGTACCGGATGCGATACCTGCTTTAATACTAGCCATCGCATCAGTAATTGATGGTAAACCTTGTATTGATGAAGATAGCTGTGCAATCATCAATACACCTTGAGAAAGGCTTTCTTCACCGTCTACTTCACTTAAATCTACGGCTCCACCATTAGATAAGTCACCAATAAGTGCTGACAATAAAATAACTGCGTCAGGCCCCATTATTTGAACAATAGTATTTAGGCTGGTTGCTGCAATAGAATCAGCATCAATATCACCCTCGGCTTCAAGCAGAGCTTGAGCGACTAACGTAGTTAAAAAAGTTACATTAGCTCTAAACGAACGTGCTACATTAGCGTCGCCTGCAGAACCACTCGCTCCTGATGGATCAGCTTCAACAACTGGAATGAATTTAACAACTGAAAGCTCTAGGTCTGCTTTATACCATTCGCCAAATTCAATGTTCATGTCGCCATCATTAACGTTATCTTCTTCTGGCGCTGTGTCGTAAGTACCACAACCAACATATGCATCACATCTTAAGAAGCTATCGTCGCCTTCTTCTGAAGTAGTTACTGTAATATATACAGGTCCAGAAAAATTATCTTCCAAGTAAATGCTGTAACGACCACTGTCATTAGTAATTAGCGCATCAGGGTTACCTGCAAGCTTGCTTGCTTCAACGGCTGCGTCGGCGGCATCTTGTGATGTTGCTTCACCCGTAAATGTTTCAGCTTCAGCAGAAGCTTCTAATCTAAATGCAACAGGCACGCTTTCACCTGTTGCGTTTAATGTCATTACACTAACAACTGCACCTTTCATAGCTCCTTTAACAGCTTTACCTGTTACTTCTACATTGAACTGCGCATCATCTGATGAGGTAACAGACTCAACTGGTGGCACATAGACATTTCCATCATTGTCTGAGCCACATGCTGTTAAGCCTAATGTAAGTGCAACTGAAGCTGCGATAGGTGTAAATTTGATCGTACGCTTTAACATTTATTTCTCCTTGATAGCCTAGAATGAGTATCATAAATTAGTTTAGTTGATAGTGATTTATGTAAGCTTTTACATTTAAAAAGCACCAAAAAAGTACACAATCATAACTTTTGTTACTAGAACATTAAAAATACCATTAAGCTATATAGTTATGCTACATATTTATACGTTTTATAGAAGTATTTATCTTTATTCTATGAGCTACTTCTTTATCAGCATCTCTATTATTCAATAACCTATAGACACTCATAAAGAACCAGCACATATTGATACAATATATTCACTTTATTAAATGAATATTACATATAATCTAGTTTGTTAATTATATTCTTCAAGTAAATGCGGTGGATGAGAGCGAAAAAAGACGATAATTCGAAAAATTAATGAAAAAGGATTATTTATAACGAGTGTGAGTAGGTTTTACTTTAGCTAAGCAAACGTTTATAAAATTTGTTTGCTTAACTAAAATAAATGTTTAGTTGCGCTTAACTTCACCATTGATTAGTAAGGGACTCTTACAATCCCTTCCATTAATACACGTGCACTTCGGCTCATACTTGCTTTGGTAACTAGCCAGTTACCTGCAGTATTTTTAGCCTCAGCACCTACTTTTAGGGTGCCCGACGGATGACCAAAGTTAACTTCACTCAATGCGCCGCCACCAGCAGCTATATTTACGAGTGTGCCTTCAATTGCTGCAGCAGTGCCAATAGCAACCGCAGCTGTGCCCATCATGGCATGGTGCAGTTTACCCATCGACATAGCGCGTACTAACAAGTTGATATTTGCAGCTTCAATAAGCTTTCCGCTAGATGCTTTGTAATCTAAAGGCGATGCAACAAACGCAACCTTTGGCGTATGTTGGCGAACTTGCGCTTCACTAATGTTAGTGATTAAGCCCATTTTAACAGCGCCATAAGCACGAATGGTTTCGAGCTTTTCAAGCGCTGCAATATCGTTATTTATATCGTCTTGCAGCTCTGTGCCGGTATAACCAATATCAGTGGCGTTAATAAATACAGTAGGAATACCTGCATTTATCATCGTGGCTTTTAAAGTACCAACACCTGGAACCTCTAAGTCATCAACTACGTTACCTGTTGGAAATAACGCGCCATCGCCATCAGCGGGGGCCATAAATTCAAGTTTTACTTCAGCTGCAGCAAAAGTAACACCATCGAGCTCAAAGTCGCCGGTTTCTTGTACTTCGCCATTGGTCATAGGGACATGCACTAATATGCTTTTTTTAATATTAGCCTGCCACACACGCACAATAGCAACACCGTTATTAGGTAATCTGCTTTTATCGACCAAACCATTACTAATGGCAAAAGCACCCACTGCTGACGTTAAGTTGCCACAGTTACCGCTCCAATCCACAAAAGGTTTATCTATCGCCACTTGACCAAACAAGTAATCAACATCGTAGTCAGTTTGCTCACTTTTACTTAAGATTACGGTTTTACTGGTACTTGATGTAGCGCCGCCCATGCCATCCGTTTGTTTGCCGTACGGATCTGGGCTGCCAATAACACGCAGTAATAAATTATCGCGCGCCTCGCCTGCTACTTGAGCAGGCTTTGGCAAATCAGTTAAATTAAAAAACACACCTTTACTGGTGCCGCCACGCATATAGGTTGCAGGCACTTTAATTTGCGGTTTAAACATAGTGTTTGCCCTTATGCAGATTGCGTTGCTTCTAAAAAGTCTTGAGCAAAGCGTTGTAACACACCACCAGCCGCGTAAATAGAAAGCTCTTCTTGGGTATCGATACGGCACTTCATAGGCACAGTAAGCACTTCACCGTCTTTACGGGTAATGCTTAAATTCACTGTGGCGCCTGGTTTTAAATCACCCGTTACATCGTACGTTTCACTGCCATCCAGCTTTAGAGTTTTACGCGTTGTGCCTGCTTTAAACTCAAGCGGTAAAACCCCCATACCAATTAAGTTAGTACGGTGAATACGCTCAAAGCCCTCTGCTGCTATTACTTCAACGCCTGCAAGTCTTACGCCTTTTGCAGCCCAATCGCGCGACGAACCTTGCCCGTAATCTGCACCGGCTACAATAATAAGCGGTTGTTTACGCTCCATGTAAGCTTCGATTGCTTCCCACATACGGGTATTAGTACCTTGTGGCTCTAATCGTGCGTACGAACCTTGCTTAACTTCGCCGTTTTCGTCAAGTACCATTTCGTTTAGCAGCTTTGGATTGGCAAAGGTTGCACGCTGCGCTGTTAAATGATCGCCCCGATGCGTTGCGTACGAGTTATAGTCTTCCTCTGGGACGTTCATTTTGGTCAGGTATTCGCCAGCAGCACTACTTGCCATAATTGCGTTTGATGGCGATAAATGATCCGTTGTAATGTTATCGCCAAGTACTGCAAGCGCGCGCATACCGGTCATAGTGCGCTCACCCGCAAGTGCACCTTCCCAATAAGGAGGGCGACGTATGTAGGTGCTTTCTGGGCGCCAGTCGTAAAGTGGGTCGTTATCTTCACCGTAATCTACAGTTAAATTAAACATAGGCTCGTATACTTTTCTAAATTGCTCAGGCTTAACACTTTGCTTAATTACTGCATCAATCTCCTCATCAGATGGCCATAAATCTTTAAGCGTAATATCGTTGCCTTGTTGATCTTGCCCAAGTATTCCTTTTTCAATATCAAAGCGAATAGTACCTGCAATGGCATACGCAACAACTAAAGGAGGTGACGCTAAAAATGCTTGCTTAGCATAAGGGTGAATTCGTCCATCAAAGTTACGATTGCCCGAAAGCACCGCGGTAGTGTATAAATCGCGATCGATCACTTCTTTTTGAATAACAGGGTCAAGGGCACCGCTCATACCGTTACACGTTGTACACGCAAAACCAACAATACCAAAGCCAAGTTGCTCAAGCTCTGTTAGTAAGTTTGCATCTTCAAGGTATGATTGCACTGCTTTTGAGCCTGGTGCTAATGAAGTTTTAACCCAAGGTTTGCGCATTAAACCCTTAGCATTTGCATTACGGGCAAGGAGTGCTGCAGCAATTACATTGCGTGGATTACTGGTATTGGTACAACTAGTAATAGCGGCAATAATACATGCGCCGTCTGGCATTAAGCCTTCTTTATTTTCAACAACACCCGAAATACCTTCTTTGGCTAAATCGCTTGTCGATACACGGCGGTGTGGATTAGATGGACCCGCAATATTGCGCCCCACGCTTGATAAATCAAACTTAAGTACACGTTCGTATTTTGCGGTTTTTAAGCTATCGCTCCAAAGGCCTGCTGTTTTTGCGTAGTTTTCTACAAGGGCAATTTGTTCTTCTTCACGCCCTGTTAAACGCAAATAATCTATTGTTTTATCGTCGATATAAAACATGGCTGCAGTTGCGCCAAATTCAGGTGTCATGTTTGAAATGGTTGCTCTGTCGCCAAGTGTAAGCGCGTCTGCACCTTCACCGTAAAACTCTAAATAAGTAGATACAACACGTTGCTCACGTAAAAATTCAGTAATAGCCAGCACAATATCGGTTGCGGTAATACCTGGTTGGCGCTTGCCTGTTAGCTCAACACCTACGATATCGGGTAAACGAATATAAGAAGCACGACCAAGCATTACGCTTTCAGCTTCAAGCCCGCCTACGCCCACAGCAATAACGCCCAGCGCATCAACATGTGGCGTGTGGCTGTCGGTACCTACTAGTGTATCGGGGAATGCAATGCCATCTCGGTTTTGAATAACCGGCGACATTTTTTCAAGATTAATTTGATGCATAATGCCGTTACCCGGTGGAATAACGTCAATATTTTTAAACGCAGTTTTAGTCCAGTTTATAAAGTGAAAACGGTCATCATTTCGTCTGTCTTCAATCGCGCGGTTTTTTTCAAATGCGTCAGGATCAAAACCGGCATGCTCTACCGCTAGTGAATGATCCACTATTAACTGTGTGGGTACCACTGGGTTCACTTTTGCCGGGTCGCCGCCTTTTGCTGCAATTGCATCACGAAGCCCAGCTAAATCAACAAGTGCTGTTTGCCCTAAAATATCGTGGCAGACCACGCGCGCCGGATACCACGGAAAATCTAAATCTTGCTTTCGCTCAATTAGCTGGTTAAGTGCATCGGTTAACATGGCAGGATCGCATCGGCGTACTAGGTTTTCGGCAAATACACGCGATGTATAAGGTAGTGTGGCGTATGCACCTGGCTTAATTGCATCTACGGCTTCTTGCGTATCGTAATAGTCGATATTTGAGCCCGGTAAAGGTTTACGGTATTGGGTATTATTAATTATGGTCATGGTAAGGGGTCGCTAATTTGGTGACGGTGTTTGCTCACAGCTAGCGTGTTTAATAAAAAGTTTGAGAAAAACTACTCGCTAATGGCTATGTGCAATAAAAAAGTGAGCACATGCGTGCTCACCCATTTTTTAACGTGACTCTATTGGTGTGTAACTGCGTGCATCAGGCCCTGTGTAATCGGCACTTGGGCGAATAATACGGTTGTTAGCGCGCTGCTCTTTTACATGGGCAGTCCAGCCCGTAACACGGCTCATTACAAATATTGGCGTAAATAATTTAGTTGGAATATCCATAAAGTGATAAGCAGATGCATGGAAAAAATCGGCATTACAAAACAGTTTTTTCTCGCGCCACATAATTTCTTCACAACGAACAGACACAGGGTAAAGTACGGTATCGCCCACCTCTGCCGCTAGTTTTTCAGACCACTTTTTAATAATTACATTACGCGGATCAGACTCGCGATAAATAGCATGACCAAAGCCCATTATTTTGTCTTTACGTTCGAGCATGCCCATAATTTCTTTCTCAGCATGTTCAGCGCTTGTAAAACCTTGAATCATATCCATAGCCGCTTCGTTGGCGCCGCCATGTAATGGCCCACGTAACGTACCAATTGCACCTGTTACACAAGAGTGAATATCAGAAAGCGTTGATGCACACACACGTCCCGTAAAGGTAGAAGCGTTAAACTCGTGCTCTGCGTATAAAATTAGTGATACGTTCATCACTTGTGCAAATAACTCACTAGGTGCTTTGTCGTGTAACAGCGTTAAAAAATGTGCGCCAACAGAGTTGTCATCTGTTTGTGTTTCAATGCGTACGCCGTCGTGTGTAAAGCGGTACCAGTAACAAATAATACTTGGGAACACAGCAACCATACGGTCGATTGCATCATTGGCTTCGCTAAAATCATTTTCCATTTCAAGGTTACCCAACATTGAGCAGCCCGTGCGCATTACATCCATTGGATGCGCGTCTTTAGGAATATTTTCAAGCACGGTTTTAAGTGCATCTGGTAAGCCGCGTAAACTTTTAAGTTTAGCTTTATATTCTGCCAATTCGCTTGTGGTTGGTAACTCACCGCGTGAAAGTAAAAAAGACACTTCTTCAAACTGCGCTTTTTCGGCAAGTTCGCTAATATCATAACCACAATACGTTAAACCAGAACCACTTTGTCCAACAGTACACAATGCTGTTTGACCAGCCACTTGTCCGCGTAAACCCGCGCCGCCTAATGCTTTATCTACCATGATCTTCTCCTATCTTAAATTTGTGTGTGATTTTAATAATTATTATTTGTCAGATTTTGATGAAAAAAGTGTGTCGAGTGTGTTCTCGTACGTGTGGTAATCTAAAAAGTCGTAAAGCTCAGAACGCGTTTGCATATTTTCGATTTGGCTTTGTTGCGAGCCTTCATTCAAAATTGCTGAATACACGTTTAATGCCGCTTTGTTCATCGCTCTAAATGCACTTAGTGGGTAAAGCACCATTTCAACGCCTACATCGCTTAACTGCTCTTTTGTGTAAATTGGTGTTTGGCCAAACTCAGTAATGTTTGCCAAAATTGGAACGTTAATCGCTTTTGCAAATGCTTGGTAATCAGCAAGGTCGTGTACGGCTTCTGCAAAAATAGCGTCAGCACCTGCTTCAACACAGGCAGCTGCACGGTCTATCGCGGCGTTTAGACCTTCTTTTTGAAATGCATCGGTACGAGCCATAATATAAAAATCGCTATCGGTTTTTGCATCCACCGCCGCTTTAATGCGGTCAACCATTTCACCTTGGCTTACAATTTCTTTATTAGGGCGATGACCACAGCGTTTTTGCGCTACTTGGTCTTCTATATGAAAACCCGCCGCACCCGCTTTAGTCATTTCTTTTACTGTGCGTGCAATGTTAAACGCCCCACCCCAACCGGTATCGGCATCAACAAGTAGTGGTAAATCGCTAGCACCAGTAATACGGCGAATATCTTCAAGCACGTTATCAAGGCTCGTCATACCTAAGTCAGGCATACCAAACGAGGCGTTTGCAACACCGGCACCTGAGAGGTAAATAGCTTGGTGACCCATTTTTTCAGCCATCATCGCTGTGTAGGCGTTAATAGTACCTACCACTTGTAACGGGCGGTTATTGGCAATAGCGTGTTTAAATTTTAATCCTGCTGACATTACTTTCTCCTCACTTTGAACGGTTGCTACGTGGAGTAACTTATAGTTTTAATATGTAATTGTGACTGTTTAACTGCTCTACTTAACTTTTAGAAGCTCATACCAATCATTATGGGTATGAGGTCTATTTAACGATAAGAAAATCGTTCTGTAACTAGGCAATAATTTTTATGTTTAGTGGTTCTAAATAAAAAATTTTTAACGACGTTACGGAGCGATTTAATCCGTTAAATTGTTCGAATACTCATATTGATTGGTATAAATCAAATTTGGTTTGAATATTTGCTTGCGATGCACTGATATGGCGCTTCATGAGCATTTCGGCCAGTTCACCGTCGTGGTTTTCAATGGCGTTAATAATCGCTAAATGCTCATCAAACGCTTTTGATACACGCGGCCCCACCATGCCCATTTGTACACGGTACATGCGTATTAATTGATAGAGCTCATTACACAGTAAATGAATTAAATGCGCGTTTTTACTGCCTTGAATAATACGGTAATGAAAATCTAAATCGCCGGCTTCTTGATAATAAGATTCGCCCTCTTTAACACGTTGTGTTTGTAGGTGCTGATTAAGTAATTGCTTTAAGCCTTTTACTTCTTCGGGTTCCATATTGTCGGCAGCAAGCCTACATGCTAAGCCTTCAAGTGAGCTGCGAACTTGGTACACTTCAATCAAGCGCTCAGCGGTAAGAGCAACTACTCGGCAACCTACGTTAGCTTTACGCTCAACAAGGTAGCAACTTTCTAGGCGATTTAACGCCTCTCTAAGCGTTGCACGGCTTACACCATAACGTTTGGCAAGCTCAGGCTCTGATATTTTACTGCCTTGAACTATGCTTCCTTCAACAATCTCACGGCGCATATCTACAAATACTTGATCTGATGCGGTAGTTATAGGCGCTTCGTTTATAAATGTGTGTGTCATAAGTTATTTTTTAGATTGTCGACAATTAATGTGGTTACTATGGGCTTATTAAAAAATCATGTCAACCCTTAAACCTATCAAAACGGCTAAAAAACACACTCATTGTCGACACTATTAATCTAAAGTCGTATAAAATACGCTTTAAAATGGACTAAAACAATGAAGTGTCGACAGGGCAATAAATCAGATGTTACGTCTTTAAGCGCTGAAAATGCATTATATAAATGCTATTATCGCGCTTTATTTTTATAGTATGAGCTAACGCGTGAACGCCAACACTTTTATCCCTGAGCACTTTATTGATGACGTAAAAACCTATTTACCAGCGCATCTAAACTTAGATGACTTTTTAAATGCGTGTCGCAAGCCGCTCAGAAAATCTATCCGCGTTAATACATTAAAAATTAGCATTGAAGAATTTGTAAAACGTGCAACTGAAAAAAATTGGCTGCTAACCCCCATCCCTTGGTGCAATGAAGGCTTTTGGTTAGAACGCCCCGAAGATGAAGAGCAGAACCTAGCCCTAGGTAATACCGACTTACACCTAAGTGGTGCGATGTACGTACAAGAGGCAAGCTCAATGCTGCCGCCTATCGCATTAAAGCAAAGTATTAACCTCGCAGACTCTCAAAATAATTTCGTGCTTGATATGGCATCAGCACCGGGTTCTAAAACATCGCAACTTGCAGCACTTATGGATAACCAAGGCGTGCTTGTTGCAAACGAGCTTTCGTCATCGCGCCTAAAAGTACTTAGCGCAACGCTCAAACGCATGGGAGTAGGCAACTGTGCGCTCTCGCATTTTGATGGCGTTATATTTGGCAACTACATGTTTGAATGCTTTGATAGCATATTACTAGACGCGCCATGCTCTGGCGAAGGCACGGTACGTAAAGACGCCGACGCACTAAAAAATTGGTCCATAGAATCAAACATACAAATAGCCCAGGTACAAAAAGACTTAATTAAAAGCGCATTTTACGCATTAAAGCCAGGTGGCACGTTAGTGTATTCAACCTGTACACTTACTCCGCTCGAAAACCAGCAAGTATGCGATTATTTACTCAGTGAATTTGGCGACTATATAGCGCCTGAGTCACTAAGTGATTTATTTGAAGGTGCAAGCAAAGCCACCACCAGTGAAGGTTATTTGCATGTATGGCCGCAAACATTCGACAGCGAAGGCTTTTTTATTGCTAAATTTAAAAAGCACGCAAGTTGCAATAACCCAAATCAAACAGTTAAAAAAGGCGCGTTTCCGTTTAACGAGTTTGATAAAAAGCAAAGCGTCGCGTTTATGCAATCGCTTAAAAAGCATTTTGGGTTAACTAACCTGCCTGGCAGCCTAATGCAGCGTGACAAAGAACTGTGGTTATTTCCTGAGGGGTTTGAAGCCGTGCAAAATAAAATTAAGTACGCACGCTTAGGTATTCAAATTGGCATTATTCATAAAAACGGCGTAAGACTAACGCACGAGTTTGCAACCGTGTTTGGCAATGAGTGTAAAACCAATATATTTGCTTTAAATAACGAGCAAGCAAATGATTATTTTCAAGGTAAAGATATACGCTTAGCTGAGGCAACTCAAACAATAGGTGAAGTAGTATTAAAGCTGTGTGGTTGCCCTATTGGGCTGGGCAAATGGCAAAAAAATAAGATTAAAAACTCATTACCACGAGATCTAGTGCAAAATACGCAGTTAATAAGCTGGGGTTAAACTAAAGTACAAATTACGCATAATTAATCTAATCCTTTGTTATCAAATGTAACCAGATGGCAAAATTAGTTATGCTTTATTGAACAGCTTTACTATAGTTTTAAGTACTTTCTTCTTCTCCCTAACGAACCAGAAAGTTTTTAGTTAACGCTAGGCTCAATTTAGAGTCACTTTATAGCCCAGAGGCTTTTTATAAGCCTCTGAGCGTTTTTATTTGTAGGTTCTTATCTAAACAGTACTACGTTTTACTTTTTTCAAACGCTTTACCAAGGGTCCTTATCTACAATTAACTTGTAGATGAGCAACTTACTGTTTCTCTAAATCAAACTCAGTTAAATGCCCTTCACCGTGTATAAGTTGATATCGGGCTAAATTCCCCTGCTCTAGTGTTATTAAACTAATAGCTGAGTCGCTTAATAAGTATTTTTGCCCTTCACCTATGGTTTGGTGCTTATCTACTTCTATATGCCAACGTTTGGTAAAAAAGTTTAAGGGACTTTTTGGGCCGTATAAAATTGAGTCGAGCTTATCGAGTATGTTTATTAATTTACGCGGGAACTCGTTTTTAATACCGCTGGCGGTAAGTTGCCAAATTCGATTGGGATGATCGCCAAAACGCTTTTGCACCGAAAAGCAAAATGAGTAATGTACATCACCCGATAAAATAAGGGTTTCGTTTGGGGTGTCGGTGCGTCTAAAAGTATCGAGTAGCTTTTTGGCTGAGCCTTCGTGCGCCATCCAGTTTTCTACGTCAACCATGAGCGGTTGGCCACATATGTTAAACATGGCTTGAATGGCTTCTATTGATTTAACACCAAATACAGGGGCTGGCGATACAATAATAACCTGATCGTGGCTTAATAGGCTTTCTTCAAGCTCTGTTAAACGCTCCCAATCAAGTAGGCCTGAAGGCTCGTTAAAGTTTTGCTCATTTCGCCAACGGTGCGTACGTGTATCTAGCACCACTACTTTTGGGGTTGTTGTTAACTCATAATGCCAAAAACTAAAATCGTTTAGTGGTTTATCAAATGCTTTAAACTGCCATAAATTATTAACAGTACGGCTTTGCTTAAAAGGTGTTAGTAACTCGCCTGTTTTATTTAGTGCATCGTTCCCCATTCCTTGAAAAAGCCAATAACTAATTAAGCCGTTATTGATGATCCGTTTACTACTTGGATTTTCATTTATAGCTTGCTCCCACCCAGCGGTGAGGTTCCAATCATCGGTTACATCGTGATCGTCAAACATCATTAATGTAGATACATTGGCAAACAATCGCTCTACTTCACTTAAGCCTTTTGCATAATCAATCAGTGCTGTTTTTTCAGCGTCAAAAATAGTTTTGTTTTGCTTGTTTTGACCTGAATACGTTGTGTTTTGTATATCAACGCATTGCCAAACAGCAGCACTAAAATTTAATAAATAAAGTGCAATGTATTCTTCAAAATGGATAAGGTGATTGTAGGCTTTTACACTTGAAAAGTGAGGTTCGTCTTTTTTTAGCCAGTAACCAACACCTAACTTTGAGCGTTTTTGCCAAGGTGTTTTTGGTAAAAACAAATGGCGATTATAAAGTTGCTCATTTATATCGCCCGGTAGCTCAATGGCAAGTGGTTGCTCTTTATAAATACCTAACGCTTTAATTAACTGATGAATAGCTAATAACATGGGGCCTGCTACATCATCGGCATAAACCTGGTCACCGCTCAGTAATAGCAACTGTGCGCCTTGATTATTATTACCGCGCTGAGTATTTTGCCAGTGACTTGCAGACACTAAGCTGTCTTTTGCTGGGTGATGTGCATTACGGCACGAGCCATGCAAAATATCACTCAGTTTATCGGGGATTACAAATGCAGGCGTTGTTTGATTGCTATAGCACCAGGGCGATAAATCGATTGCTGCATCATCAATTACAAGCTCATAGCTTAATAAGCTATCGACAGGAAGTTTGTTGTCTATTGGCTTTATAATAACGAAATGCAGGTATAAATGTTCACCCAAAGAAACAGTATGTTGATCGCTATAACACTCAACATTTAATAAGTTTATTTGGCAGTTTGCAGGCTTGGAGGTAGCAAACTGAATACAGACTCCAGTTTGCTCTGCACGGCGCACCATTGGCCCCATTAGTAAAATAGGAAGGTTTGCCGTGTGAGTAATCATGTATTTAGCCTTTAGCTGCTAATTTAAATAAAGAATAAAAGTTCTCTGTAGTCGCTTTAGCAAGTTCATTAAAGCTAATGCCTTTAAGTTCGCTAATGTAATAAGCTACATCTTCTACGTATGCTGGCTGGTTTGTTTGCCCACGGTACGGCACCGGTGCTAAATAAGGCGAGTCGGTTTCTATTAGTAATCTATCTAGCGGTATTTGCTTTACTACTTCTTTTAGCTCAATAGCATTTTTAAAGGTAACAATGCCCGAAATAGATATATAAAAGCCCATGTCTATGGCTTTTTTAGCCATATCCCAGTCTTCAGTAAAGCAATGTAGTACGCCACCGCAGTTTTCGGCTTTGTGCTCACGCATTAAGTTAATTGTGTCGGCACGGGCATCACGAGTATGAATAATTAACGGCTTTTGTAATTCGTTTGCCACTTCAATATGCCCAACAAAGCTGGCTTGCTGCACTGCGTGAGTATCTTTTGAATAATAGTAATCAAGACCCGTTTCACCAATAGCAACGACTTTGTCGTGTGAAGCTAAGTCGATTAGTTGCTGTTTATTAAGGGCGTCTTTTTGATCAAGTGGATGTACACCGCATGAGGCTGAAACATCGTCGTAATGCTTAATTTTATCAAGCATGCTTGGAAACTGATCAAGCGTTACGCTTACACATAAAAAGTGCTCTATTTGCTTTGCACGCGCTTTATCAAGAACTTGGTCAAGGTTTAAGTCTAGTTTATCAAAATCAAGACGGTCTAAATGGCAATGAGAATCTACAATCACTATAAGGCCTGTATTATGTTCAGGGTTTAAATTTGTTCGTTTAATTTATTATGTTAGTAATTAAAAGAACCCAATATAGGGCGGCGTTAATCTCAATGAAAAACCGACCTATAACTACATGGTATATGTTTGATCGCCTGAGTTTAACATAGTCCCAAGCAGTTTTTCGATTTTAGCGTTTAGGTTTGTTTTATCGTCTAAAAAACTAATACCAATACCTGGAGGATTAGAGCTTTGTGCTCCTTGTGGCGTGATCCACGACACTTTACCTGTCACTACGTCATCTTCTAAGGCATCGGGCAAAGTAACTCTAAGCGCTAATGAATGCCCTGCTTCGTAACGCATATTAGTGCGTACAAATAAGCCACCTTTTTTTAAGTAAGGCATATAACAACGGTATAACTCGTCTAAATCGTCTATGTCTACTAGTAGTTCTTGCATGATTAATCCTTTTAAGAATTTCGCAATGTGTATGCTAATCGTGATACAGCAAGCGGTAAATTAAGGCCAAGTACTTGTGTGTTATTTTGTAAAAACTCGCCTAATGCATTTTGCGCACTTTGATAAGCGTCAAAACTCATGCCTTGCAGTAATTGCTGCTTTAGTTGCACGCTTAAAAACAAAGTAAATATACGAACAAGTTCAGGCTGTTTATTTATTATATCGACTAACGCTTTAAAATTATGACTTTGTTTAAACTCAGTTGCAAACTTATACAGTGTATCAATATTTTTCAGCTGGTCTTGCTGTTGCCAATGCTTTACTTGCAGCGGTTGGTTATAAAAAAGTGCTAACCAACTATAGTTAGGAATGTCTAATGTCTCTAGCCATTGCTGAGCAAGTGCTGTATTAGCTATTTTTACGTCACTTTTAGCGCATCGACTTAAAATAGTTGCAGGGAGCTGTGCTGGTTGACTTGTGGTTAATATTAAAAAGCGGCTATTAGTTGGCTCTTCAAGTGTTTTTAATAATGCGTTAGCTGCTGCTGTGGTCATTTTTTCGCAATTTTCGATTATCGCGACTTTATTGCCATTTTGCGCTGCTGAGTGATTCATAAAATCACTAATACCACGAATATCATCTACACCAATACTTTGCCCATCAACTTGCGTTAAACGTTTGTCGGGGTGAGTGCCAGCCAGGTTAAGTAAACAGCTTTTACACTGTCCGCAAGGTTTTAGCATACTGTTTTGCGCAGCTATCTGCTTAGCTATATTTTGGCATAACAAAGCATTCCCAAGCTCATCACTTAACTCAAACTTACCTACGCCAACAGGCCCACAAAATAATTGCGCATGATGAAAACGCTCTGCGCGATAACTTTTCGCTAAACGTGCTTGAGTATCATGTAGCCAAGGCAATGGCATATTATTTTAGGCCTTCAAAAAATGAATGCAGTACATTGGTTATATCGCGATGTACTTTATCAATACTTTGGTTTGCATCAACTGTTTTAATTGTGTTGTCGTCATTAGCAAGTTCAACATAACGCATACGTGTACGCTGAAAAAACTCAATGGCTTCTTGTTCAATACGGTCAAGCTCGCCACGCCCTTTTGCACGTTCAAGGCCTATCACTGGGTCAATATCAAGGTAAATAGTTAAATCAGGCTTTAAGCCTTTTAACACCATTGACGAAAGTGAAGCTAATGTATTTGAGCTAATACCACGCCCGCCACCTTGATACGCCTGAGACGATAAATCATGACGATCGGCAAGTACCCATTGGCCTTTATCAAGCGCTGGGGTAATAACATTGTGCATTAGCTGCGAGCGAGCTGCGTACATAATAAGCAACTCGGTTTCAAAGGCAATCTCTTCTGCGTGCTCTGCTTTTACAAGCGTACGAAGCGATTCAGCCAGTGGCGTGCCGCCAGGTTCGCGGACATTAATAAAGTCTATTTTTTGTTTGTTTAAAAAGTCTTGGCATAACGAAATAGCGGTTGATTTACCCGCGCCTTCTAGCCCTTCTATTACTATAAATTTTGATTTCATAAAAACTTAATTCTTTTTATTTAATATATACGTTTTAACTGCCGCGTTATGCTGCTTTAACGTGGTTGAAAATTGGTGGCTACCATCGCCTTTTGATACAAAGTAAACGTATTCACTTTGCGGCGGATTAACTGCAGCTAAAATAGCGGCTTTAGATGGCATAGCAATCGGTGTTGGCGGTAAGCCATTAATACGATACGTATTGTAAGGCGTATAATCGCGTAAATCTTTGTATTTAATATCGCCATCAAAGTCAGCGCCTAGCCCGTATATTACGGTAGGATCGGTTTGTAGGCGCATATTAGTGTTTAATCGGTTAACAAACGCTGATGCAATTAACGGACGCTCGCTGGCAAGGCCTGTTTCTTTTTCAATGATTGAAGCCATTATTAGTGCTTCGTATGCTGTTTTATAGGGTAAATTAGCGGCGCGCTGCTGCCAAGCATCATCTAATGTTTGCTGCATTTTTTGTGCTGCACGTTTTAATACACTGCTTGCAGTATCGTTATTATGATAATGGTAAGTGTCGGGGAATAACCAGCCTTCTAAGTGCGTGTCATTACCCAGTATTTGAGTACTTAGTTCGTCAGTTTTTAAATCGTTTTGTAAATTATCAGCTTTTTTAATAGCACTTAGTACTTCACGTAAGTTTTGACCTTCAATTATGGTAAAACTAAAACTAATTTGCTGACCTTGGTTAATTTTTTTTACGTTGTTAATAACGCTATCGGCTGTTAGCTCGTAAAGCCCCGCTTTTAAGTCGGTAAGTGTGGGATCTAATTTGGCAATTACCTGATAACGCCAACAACTTTCTACCCAGTTATTAGCTTGCCATTGTTGGCATAACTTATTAAAGCCAGTGCCATGCTTAACTTCAAATTGTGTGCTTTGTGCTACCTTTAACGGGCTATTTATTGTTGCTTGTAATTGCTGGTAACCAACAGCAGTGGTTATAACAGCTAAAAAAAGTACCGATAAAATAACTTTTAACACTCAGCCTCCTTGGCTAATAATTTAGTTAGTAATGTGTGGCTTTCGTCTGTATTAAATACCTGTTGCTCAATACGTTTTACAGGTACTGCTCCCATTAAGCTATTACACACAAATACGGCGTCTGCTTGGGTTAAGTCTTCTACTTTCACGCGTTTAAATTCAACAGGCAATTTATCACATAACGATTGTAGATAAACGCCCTTAATTCCGCACTCATCAAGCAATGGCGTAAACAAACGCTTATTTTTAATCGCAAAAATATTAGCTGCTGAAGCTTCAATTACATTATTATTGTAATCAAGCACTAACACATCGTCGCAGTTTTGCGTTTGCATTGCTTTTTTAACTAGTACTTGCTCAAGCCGGTTTAGTGTTTTAAGACCCGCTAAATAAGGCTGTGCTGCTAATTTGATTGGGCTTATTTCTAGATTTACACCCTTTTTAACAAGCGCTTCGTAATTACTAGGGTAATCTAATATGCTCAATAAAATAGTAATATTACACTCACTTGGCAGCCCATAACCACGCCCGCCTTCGCCTCGCGTTACAAGTATTTTAAGCACGTTGAGTGGTGCAGCTTTTATATGCAAAGCAATTTGATTTTCAAGGCGATTAAAATCTAACTCAGGAAAACCCAAACGCTGTGCGCATTCAATCAAACGCGCTTTATGATGAGCCCAATACTGTACTTGCCCATTAACAACTTTAGCCGTTGTAAAAAAGCCGTCACCGTAATTTAAGCCTCTGTCACGCGTGCTTAAAGTGCTGTTTTGATCTACTGCTATTATTGTTTGCATTTTATTTGGCATATAAAAAAAGCCCAGTTAAACAACTGAGCTCTTATAATTTGATTCGTTGTTAAAAAAGATTATACCTTTTTAAATAGCAACGAGCCATTAGTACCACCAAAACCGAACGAGTTACACAGTGCAAAGTCTAACTTTGCATCACGTGCAGTGTGAGCAATATAATCTAAGTCACACCCTTCGTCTGGGTTATCAAGGTTAATAGTTGGCGACACTTTTTGATCTGTCAGTGATAAAATCGAAATAATCGATTCAACCGAGCCAGCAGCACCTAACAAGTGACCCATCATCGATTTAGACGAGCCTACCATTACATCTTTGGCTGCATTACCAAAAATAGACTTAACAGCGGCAGTTTCTGCTTTATCGCCTGCATTTGTAGATGTACCGTGTGCGTTAATGTAACCAATTTGCTCAGCGTTTACTTGCGCATCATTTAGTGCGTTTTGCATTGCAAGGGCAGCACCGGCTCCATCTTCTGGTGGTGACGTCATGTGGTACGCATCGCCGCTCATACCAAAGCCTACTAGCTCAGCATAAATTTTAGCGCCACGCGCTTTTGCATGTTCGTA
This sequence comes from Pseudoalteromonas sp. SR43-3, assembly GCF_014163875.1. Taxonomy (NCBI): domain Bacteria; kingdom Pseudomonadati; phylum Pseudomonadota; class Gammaproteobacteria; order Alteromonadales; family Pseudoalteromonadaceae; genus Pseudoalteromonas; species Pseudoalteromonas sp. SR43-3. The sequence continues at coordinate 43,281 of NZ_JACJEC010000007.1, forward strand.
CTCTTCAACTACAACAACACCTGCACCGTCAGAAAGCACAAAGCCATCGCGGTCTTTATCCCAAGGGCGAGAAGCCGCTTGTGGGTCGTCATTGCGGGTTGAAAGTGCACGTGCAGCATTAAAGCCACCCATACCAATTGGGGTACAGGCTTTTTCTGCACCGCCAGCAACCATTGCATCTGCATCACCGTAGGCAATCATGCGCGCGGCATGGCCTATATTATGCAAACCAGTAGTACAGGCAGTTACAATTGAAATATTTGGACCACGAAGTCCATGCATCATTGATAAGTGACCTGAGATCATATTAATAATGGTAGACGGCACATAAAATGGCGATAACTTGCGCGGACCACTATTTAATAGCTTAATGTGGTTTTCTTCGATAAGCGTTAAGCCACCAATACCAGAGCCTACAGCTACACCTATACGTGTTGCGTTTTGCTCAGTAATTTCAAGGCCTGAATCTTTAAAGGCTTGAACACCCGCTGCAATGCCGTACTGAATAAACAAGTCCATTTTTTTAGTATCTTTCGCTGACATGTATGCAGTTGCATCAAAGTCATTTATTAAACCAGCGAATTTAGTACCAAATTTTGATGTATCAAAGTGAGTTATTGTTTGAATGCCACTTTTGCCATCTAATAAGCCTTGCCAGGTTGATTGAACATCATTACCTAGCGGCGTCAACATTCCTAAGCCAGTTACGACGACTCGACGTTTAGCCACGGTTTGCCTCCAATAAGGGATATTTACAAGGGGATGATCATACCCAAGCTACCTCAAAGTGCTAGTCCCAAAATAGATTAAAAACGCATAACACAATCAAAATTAATTTTTAGCTAAAATTGAGCATTGAGGCTTAAGTTTTGAATCACGAACTTTGAGGTGGTTTGGATATAAAAAATTAAAGGCAGCGGATGCTGCCTTTAACGTGCGATTAATTACTCAGCGTGTGCTGTTACGTAATCGATAGCAGTTTGTACTGTAGTGATCTTCTCAGCTTCTTCATCTGGGATCTCAGTATCAAACTCTTCTTCAAGAGCCATTACTAGTTCAACAGTATCAAGAGAATCTGCACCTAGGTCATCTACGAAAGAAGATTCATTTTTAACTTCTTCTTCTTTAACACCTAGTTGTTCAATGATAATTTTCTTTACGCGTTCTTGGATATCGCTCATTCTTCTTTCCTTTATTAAAAACGCCGATGCGTTATTTTCAGATTGCCGCGTAGTTTACGCGGCATAATTCTCTGATTCAATGATTTGACCATAAATAATTGTCTGGTCAAACCTCTGAGTGTGTGTTTTGTCTTTTATCGCTTATTTTCGCAGCGATTTCAAGTATGTTTAAAGCAAGTTCACAAATAATTCAATGTTTTTGAGGTAACTTACTTAACTTTATTAGGTAACAATGTGGGTACAATGGTTATTAAACCATGTACATCGCGCCATTTACATGCAAAGTTTCACCTGATACGTACGCAGCCGCGTCAGATGCTAAATAACATACCGCAGCTGCAATTTCGTCTGGTTGACCTAAACGCCCTGCTGGAACATTTGCAAGTGTTGCTGCTTTTTGCTCGTCAGTTAAATCATCAGTCATATCAGTTTGAATAAAACCAGGTGCTACTACGTTTACTGTAATACCACGTGATGCCACTTCGCGTGCAAGTGACTTAGAAAAACCAATTACGCCTGCTTTAGCCGCTGCATAATTTGCTTGCCCTGCATTACCCATAGTGCCCACTACTGAGCCAATATTGATAATACGACCTTTCTTTTTCTTCATCATTGGACGAAGTACCGCTTTAGATAAACGGAAAATCGAGCTTAAGTTAGTGTCGATTATATCGTCCCACTCAGTCTCTTTCATACGCATTAATAGGTTGTCACGTGTGATACCTGCGTTATTAACAAGTACGTCAATATCGCCAAAATCAGCTTTTATTGCGGCAAGTGTCGCTTCAATAGATGCAGGATCCGTTACGTTTAATGCATAACCTTTACCATTGTCACCTAAGTACTCGCTGATTTTAGCAGCGCCTGACTCACTTGTTGCAGTGCCTGCAACTTTTGCACCTTGCGCAACTAATGTTGTTGCAATTGCTTTACCAATACCACGGCTAGCGCCAGTAATTAGGACAATTTTGCCCTCTAAAGAAAATAAATTAGACATTTTATATACTCTTATTTAGCTGCAGCGATTGAAGCGGCATCGTTTACTGAGCCACAAACCATTGCTTTATCAATTCGTTTCGCAAGCCCTGTTAATACTTTACCAGGACCAAATTCGTAGCTTTGCGTTACATCTTGTGCAACCAAGGCTTGTACTGTTTCTGTCCAGCGAACTGGGCTGTATAGTTGACGTACTAGTGCATCTTTAATTGCATCAGCGGTCGATTCAGCTTTTACATCAACATTATTAATTACATCACACTTAGGTGTATTAAATGTTAAAGCGGCCAAGTCTACCGCTAGCTTATCAGCTGCTGGCTTCATTAGTTCACAATGTGAAGGTACGCTAACCGAAAGTGGTAATGCGCGTTTAGCACCAGCATCTTTACATGCTTGTGATGCTCTATCTACTGCCGCTTTATGGCCTGCAATAACAACTTGACCAGGAGAATTGTAGTTAACTGGAGATACAACCTCACCTTGCGCTGAGGCAGCACATGCCGCTTTTATTTCTTCATCGCCTAAGCCAATAATCGCAGCCATTGAACCTACGCCTGCAGGTACAGCTTCTTGCATGTATAAACCACGGTTTTCAACAAGCTTAACAGCTTCGCTCAAGCTTAGTACGTCGCTACATACTAGTGCTGAATATTCACCTAAGCTGTGACCGGCCATAACAACGTCTGCATCTGGGTTTGCTGCAAGCCAATCACGGTAAATAGCAACACTTGCAGTTAATAATGCAGGTTGTGTACGATGAGTTTGATTTAATTTTTCTTCTGGGCCATTAAGAACTAGCTCTGCTAAGTCGTAACCCAGTGCATCTGATGCTTCTGCAAATGTTGCTTTAACAATGTCAGAACTCTCTAGTAGCTCTTGTAACATACCAACGCTTTGCGAGCCTTGACCTGGGAATAGAAGTGCAATTTTTTGTGCCATACTTTGCTCTTTTTAATTAAACAAATAAATAATGAAATACACGGCACATCAATTATTGATTAACCGCCGTGTCTTTAGAATGTGTTTTTTCGAAAATAGCGGCTATTTTATCAGGAAGTTGACGTTCAACCTCTTTTACCGCTTCATCAATTGCTGCTTGAAATGCTTTAGCTGACGCATTTCCATGACTTTTAACGACAATACCGCGCAATCCTACCAGAGAAGCACCGTTATACTGGTCGGGGTTCACCCTTTTATAGAGTTTTTTTATTATTGGACGCAATATAAACGCCATACATTTATACAAAAGGTGCTTTTCGAGCGCAGCTGTAAACTTATTCATAATAAGCTTGGCAATGCCTTCGCATGTTTTAAGCGCCACGTTACCCACAAACCCTTCGCATACAATAACATCAGCCTTGCCAGAAAAAATATCACTTCCTTCGCTGTAACCAATGTAATTAATATGTGGGCTTTGCTGCATTAATTGTGCAGCTTGTTTAATGTCGTCGTGGCCTTTAATGTCCTCAGCGCCAATATTTAATAAGCTAACGCGAGGGTTATCGCAGCCAAGTGCTTGACCAGCAACTACAGAGCCCATAATGCCAAACTGATAGAGCATTTGCGCATCGCAGTGCACATTAGCACCTAAGTCGAGTAAATATACTGGGTTTTGGCTTTCTGTAGGAACAGATGAAATGAGTGCAGCACGTTTAACACCTGGCAGCATTTTTAATACGTAGTGAGCCATAAAAAATAAAGCGCCGGTATTACCTGAGCTAACACACGCTTGAGCTTCGCCCGATTTAACTAAATCAAGGGCAACACGCATAGATGAATCTTTTTTTGAACGTACAGCAATTGCAGGTTCGCAGGCGTTAGTGACTATTTCACTACAGTGACGAATTATGAGTCTTGGATGAGATAAAGAATCGAGGGATTCGAGTTCTTTAGATATAACGTCTTCATTGCCACATAAAATGAGACTTAAATTGGCATGAGCATTCACCGCATGAACGGCAGCAGGAATAGATGAACGGGGGCCGTAATCGCCCCCCATCATATCTAACGCTATGGTTAGATCTTTCAGCATATAAGTAATCTCTTATTTAGAAATTACTTGAACGCCTTTGTAGTAACCATCTGCAGTCACATGGTGACGACGATGAGTCTCACCAGATGTTTGATCTACAGTTAAAGTTGGACCACTGATCGCATCGTGTGAACGGCGCATGCCGCGTCTTGCACGAGACTTTTTGCTTTTTTGTACAGCCATAGTCTTCTCCTAAGAATCTTTCTTAAGTTGTTTCAAAATATCAAATGGATTAGGTTTATCATCTTCCGCCTTTAATACACCAAAGCTGGCAGGCTTTGCTGAATAACTGCATGAAGCTTCGTTGTGGGTAGCCACTAATGGAATTGCTAAAATTAGTTCGTCTTCAATTAAATCAAAAACGTTAACTTCACCATTTTCATCAAGTGCTACTTCGTCGTAGTCTTCAGGAAAAATATCTAACTCTGTATCTTCACCTACTGGTGAATATGCAAAGTCTTGAACCAAATCCAACCCTAAATCACCATTACAACGTTGACAAATGACAGTAACATGTGTGGACAAATTGCCTCTAATCACAGCGAAACCTTGATCATCGTTTTTGCAATGTATTTTTACCGCTATTTCACCTACTTCTTCCTGCACAACTTTCTCTAAACGAGTAAGTTTTTCAAGCGGTACAATTCCGTCATACTTTAAACGGTGCTGCGCTGCTTTGCCTGGATGAAGAGTGATGGGAATTTTCACCTTTTGCATAGGGGCTGCATCATATAGATAGTTAGTTTGTTAGTCAAAGTAAAAAAACATTTTTACTTGGTTTTTAACGTGTTTTACTCTCGGATCTGATTTATCCTAACTCAATCTGAATTATCGTAGGAAAACAGTCCATGAAGCTTCCACTCATTTTAGCGTCAAGCTCGCCTTTTAGGCAGTCTTTATTACAAAAATTTAATTTACCCTTTGATACGTTTTCACCCGACGTTGACGAATCAGCACTTGAATGCGAAACACCTACTGAACTGGTTAAGCGTTTAAGTGAGTTAAAAGCCTCAGCAGCTAATAAACACTTTAAAAAAGGGTTAGCAATTGGATCAGACCAAGTCGCTGTGTTTAACAATCAAATTTTAGGTAAACCGCACAATAAACAAAATGCTCTAAAACAACTAAATTTATTTAGCGGTAATACTGTAACATTTTTAACTGGGCTTTGTGTTTACGATATTGTAACTGGAACAAAAAAAACCTGCGTAGAACCTTTTAATGTGACGTTTAAAACCCTAAGTGATGCACAAATTAGTGCTTATTGCGACGCAGAGCAGCCTTATAACTGTGCTGGCAGCTTCAAAAGTGAAGGGTTGGGTATCTGTTTATTTGAAAAACTAAGCGGAGACGATCCTAATAGCTTAATTGGATTACCATTAATTAAACTCAGCCAATTACTGGCTGAGTTTGGTATTGATGTGCTTACCGCTCAAAACAAGTTCTAATTAAATAAATTAGCCAAGCAAAACCTGTTGCAATTGCAGATAATTATCTACTGTTGCAACAGGGCTAAGCTTATTTAGCTGCTGTGCGTTATGTACACCCATTGTTACGCCAATTCTATCCATGCCTGCAGCTTTTGCCATTGTCATGTCTATTTGAGTGTCACCAATCATTACAGCGTCTTGAGCGCTTATGCCAAGTTCTTCAAGTAATTGATACAGCATATCTGGAGAGGGCTTTGATTGCGCTTCGTCGCTTGTACGTGTTGCACTAAAGAAAGATCTAAGTTGGCTTTGATCAAGCAAGCGCTCTAATCCATCTCGACCTTTACCTGTTGCAACCGCTAAAACAATGCCCTGCTCTTTTAAGGCACCTAAAACGCTAACAACATTATCAAATACAGGAGTTGGCGTGGTATTAACACTATATTGGTGTTTATACCCTTTAATTAGCGCTTGATGCTGCGCGACATTATCGGGAAATAAAACATCAATTGCTTTTTCAAGCGACATACCAATAATATTTTTAATTGCTAAATCACTTGGTGACACTAAATTAAGTGACTCAGCACTACTACGAATACAGTTAACTATTTTAGTGACTGAATCCATAACGGTGCCATCCCAATCAAAAATGACGAGCTTATATTTTTTAATCGGCGTCACTGCAATCACTGTTTTGCGTCTCGTAATTTTAGTAATGTATTTTTAAGCGTTTTATCAAGGGGCGCTTCAATACGCATCGTTGTTTCGTTTTTAGGATGATAAAAACTTAAATCGTGTGCATGTAAAAATAATCGGTTTAACCCAACTTTACGCATAGATTCATCAAACCCCTGGTCACCGTATTTATCATCGCAGGCGATAGGATGACCTTTACATTGTGTATGAACACGAATTTGGTGCGTACGTCCTGTAACAGGCGACGCTTGTACGAGTGAGCAATCGTTAAAACGTTCAAGTACTTTAAAACGCGTATGCGAAGGCTTGCCTTCAGTGTTATCTACACGTACTACGCGTTCACCCGATTTAAGTGTATTTTTACGCAGCCCTTCGGTAACGTTTTTAGTTTTAGAGTCCCACTGCCCTTCTACAAGTGCCCAGTAATTTTTTTCCATGGTTTTTTCACGAAGCTGTTCATGCAATGCTGTTAACACCGAACGGCGCTTTGCAATAAGTAAACAGCCCGATGTATCACGGTCAAGCCTGTGTACTAGCTCAAGATTGCGCTCTTCTGGGCGAAGCGCGCGCAGCGCTTCAATTAAACCATAACTTAAACCACTGCCACCATGAACAGCCATACCTGAAGGTTTATTTATGACGATAAGGTATTTATCTTCAAATAAAATATCGTTTTCTAGGCGAGTTACTTTGTCTAACTTTGATGGTACAAACTCTTCACGCTCAGCAACTCTGATAGGTGCAATACGCAGTACATCGTCAAGCTGTAGTTTATATACAGGTTTAATACGCTTTTTATTAACGCGTACCTCACCTTTGCGCAAAAGTTTATAAATAGCGCTTTTAGGCACCCCTTTTAAATGGGTAATAAGAAAGTTATCAATACGCTGACCTAAATGGTCTTCATTGATCGTGACATAAGTTACTTGTAAGTCGTTTTTTTCTGACATTGCCTAATCACTAATTTAAGTAAAATAATTTAGTTGCTAACACTGTAATAATAGTGGGATAATCAGCAGCGCAAATATTTAGTATTTGCAAATAACAACGGTGCTTTTTAACACATTAAAACATTCGTGATGCACATTCTGGGTAGCCGATCATACAGATCCGAGTTAAGTTTTCCAAAGCTTTTATGCCTCCTCAGTTAACACGTGCGATCAATTAACGGCAATGCGCGTAATATATTGCTGGTTAAGTTTGAACATGAAGCGATTTTTAATGTGCTAGAGAAAGCAATGAACAGATAATTTGTCTGATAGTGACGACGTAAAAAACGTCGTTCAGCACTAGCTCAATTATTGTAGTACCGTACAGCAGCTTATTTAGAATTAAAAAAATCTAATAAATAAGCGTTCATTAACATCGGCAGCGATTTTTGCTCTTAAAACGGATATTAGCGATACATCAGTATGTATTGCTCACCAACTTAATGAGCCCTACGCGCCTAATATGAATGATATTTAGTAAGATTAATATGACAGGCCGACTTCTGGGTAAAACTTGTAAACGTAGCTGAAAAGCCGACAGTTTTAGCACCATTAAGAATTTAATAGCGGTAATAATCGCTATTGTTTGCCAGCATTTAAAATACTGCATACGAGATACAGAGCCGTTCCGTTAAAGACCCAGTCGTGAGGCTGCACATTCTAAAAATAGGGACAACTGAACAGGCGAGAAAAACATCGTCATGTCAGCGACATAAATAAGTAGAGTAACAATATGAAACGTATGCTAATCAATGCAACGCAGCAAGAAGAAATGCGCGTAGCACTGGTTGATGGCCAGCGCCTTTATGATTTAGATATCGAAAGCCCAGGTCACGAACAGAAAAAAGCCAATATTTATAAAGGCAAAATCACTCGCATTGAACCATCTCTTGAAGCAGCATTTGTTGATTACGGTGCTGACCGCCATGGTTTCCTTCCTTTAAAAGAAATTGCACGTACTTACTTCCCTGCAGGTTACACTTTTCATGGTCGCCCTAACATTCGCGACGTAATAAAAGAAGGTCAAGAAGTAATAGTACAAGTTGATAAAGAAGAACGCGGCCAAAAAGGCGCAGCGTTAACTACTTTTATCAGTGTTGCTGGTAGCTATTTAGTTCTTATGCCTAATAACCCTCGTGCTGGCGGTATTTCTCGTCGTATTGAAGGTGATGAGCGAACTGAACTTAAAGAAGCATTAGGTCGTTTAGAACTACCTAAAGGTATGGGCTTAATTGTTCGTACAGCGGGTGTTGGCAAGTCATTTGAAGAACTTAACTACGATTTAAAAGCACTATTAGTACATTGGGATGCAATTAAACAAGCAGCCGATAGTGCTAAAGCACCGTTTTTGATTCACCAAGAAAGCAACGTGATTTTCCGCGCAATACGCGATTATTTACGTCGTGACATTGGCGAAATTTTAATTGATAAACCACGTGTTTTTGAAGAAGCTAAAGCGCACATTGAGCGTTTTCGTCCTGACTTTATGAGCCGTGTTAAGCTTTATCAAGGTGACACGCCTTTATTTACACATTACCAAATTGAAAGCCAAATTGAGTCTGCATTCCAGCGTGAAGTACGTCTTCCTTCTGGTGGTTCAATTGTAATTGACCCTACTGAAGCACTGACATCTATTGATATCAACTCGTCTAAGGCAACTAAAGGCGGCGATATTGAAGAGACAGCACTTAATACAAACTTAGAAGCGGCCGATGAAATTGCACGTCAATTACGTCTTCGTGACCTAGGTGGTTTAATTGTAATCGACTTTATTGATATGACTCCTCCACGCCATCAACGTGAAGTAGAGAATCGTTTAAAAGATGCAGCGCGCCCAGACCGTGCTCGCGTTCAAATTGGTAAAATCTCACGCTTTGGTTTGCTTGAAATGTCGCGCCAGCGTTTGCGTCCTTCATTAGGTGAAGCAAGCCAAGGCCCATGTCCACGTTGTAGTGGCCAAGGTACTATTCGTTCAAACGAATCAATAGCACTTTCAATTCTTCGCTTAATTGAAGAAGAAGCAATTAAAGACAATACAGCACAAGTAAATGCACAAGTGCCTGTTGCTGTTGCTGCTTATTTATTAAATGAGCAACGTCGTAGTGTTCATCGCATTGAAAAACATCATAAATGTGACGTAGTGATCATTCCAAATCAACATATGGAAACACCACATTATGAAGTTATGCGCTTACGTAAAGACGAAACACTTGAAACTGTAAGTTACGGACAAGTTGTTGCACCAGAGCCTGAAGTATTCGAGATGTCAAAATCTCCAAGTACGCCAGTCCGTGAAGAGCCGATGCTAAAAGGCGTGGTAATGCCTTCTACTCCTGCTCCACAAGCAGCGCCAGCTAAAGCCGTAGAGCTTGCTGCGGTAGCACAAACTAAAACTGAAGGTGGCTTACTAGCTGCTATTGGTAATTGGTTTAAGTCGTTATTTGCAAGTGAATCTGAAGAAGAGAAAAAAGAAGCTGTAGAAAAAGAGCAGCAAGAAACGCGCAATAATGCGCGTCGTGGTAACGATAATCGTCGTCGTAATAACAATCAACGTCGTCGTAATAATAACCCACGCACTAACAAGCCGCGCAATGAGCGTCCAGCCGCTGAAGAGGAAGCTAAAACTGACTCAGCAGCAAGCACCGAGACTCAAGAGAGAAGCGAGAACCGCAACAAGCGCCGTCGTAACCCTAACTCTCGTAAGCGCCCAGAGCATAAAAATCAAGAAAAAGATCAAGTTAAAACTGAAGCCCCTGCAAAGGCGGAAGTAGAAACTGATTCTAAGCCAGCACAAGCTGCAGAGCCTAAAGAACAGAAGCCTAAAGTTCGCCGTCAACGTCGTAACATACGTAAAAAAGTACGTCTGCAAGATGAAAAAGCTGAGCAAGCTAACTCAACAGAGCAAGCACCTGAGCAAACGGCTGTAACTGAAACTTCACAAGTTCAAGAGCAAGCTCCTGCTGTAGAAAAGCAAAAGCAAGCTCCGGCAGAAAAAACAGCTCACATTAAAGAAGAGAAAGTTGATGTTGTTGATTCTAACGATGAAACAGCAACTACTGAAGACGAACAAGAGCAAACACGTACACGTTCACGTCGTTCTCCTCGTCATCTTCGTGCATCTGGTCAACGTCGTCGTCGCCCTGAAGGTGAAGCAGAAGTTAAATCTGATGAAGCCCCTGCATTTATTCCAGTTGCTGATCAAGCTGCTGCAGAATACGAAGCAGAACTTAAAGCTAAATCAGAAGAAACACCGGTAGATGCGTCGCAACAAGTTGAGCAAGCAGTTGCGGTTGAAGACTTAGCAAAGGTGGAAGCTGTAGAAGAGCCAGTAAAAGCTAAAGAACCGGCTAAAGCTGAAACGCCAGTAGTAACTGAAGAGCCTGCTAAAATTGAAACACCAGTAGCAACTGAAGAGCCTGCTAAATTTGAAACACCAGTAGCCACTGAAGAGCCTGCTAAAGCTGAAACGCCAGTAGCAACTGAAGAGCCTGCTAAAGTTGAAACACCAGCAGCAACTGAAGAGCCTGCTAAAGTTGAAACACCAGTAGCAACTGAAGAGCCAGCTAAAGCTGAAACACCAGCAGCAACTGAAGAGCCTGCTAAAGTTGAAACGCCAGTAGCCACTGAAGAGCCTGCTAAAGTTGAAACGCCAGTAGCCACTGAAGAACCAGCTAAAGTTGAAACACCAGTAGCCACTGAAGAGCCTGCTAAAGTTGAAGCAAAAGTGAAAACTGAAAAATCAGCACCACATGTTAAAACAGCGGTTACTCAAGGGTCAGCAAGTGCGCCAATGGCACAACCGACTCCTGTAGCTGATAGCGAAGTGAAACATACGTCTGTAGCAATGGCTCACGATAAACGTGAACTAGTTCCAGACAGTGGTTTACGTGCAGGTTCAATCAAACCTGCTGGTCGTGCAAGCTCTGCAATGACTAAAACAATGAGTGTTGATTAATAACTAACATTCATTTAAAAGCCCCGCTATTTAATAAATAGCGGGGCTTTTTTGTTTATATGATTTGAATAATCAGAAAAATGACTTCACGCCCGTAAAAAGTAATTTTTTCACAAAGAGGTAAAGAGACGCTGCGCTTTTAGAGGTAGTAATAAGTCTAAGTCTTGCTAACTTAAATAAGCCCCGCTAGCAAACCATCGCTTGTGTTTCTCATTTACTCCTCTTTCACTTCTCTTTGTGAAATAGATCTTTTAGAGGTTTTAATTAAATAAACAGAAGCGGTGCTTCTCGCGTAAGCAAGCTTCACGACTACAGCCGAAATTTAACACCTTGAATAAAATTAACCTGTAGACACACAACTTGTTGGCGTGACGGGCACAAAGCCCGTAAAAAGTAATTTTTTCACAAAGAGGTTAAGAGACGCTGCGCTTTTAGAGGTAGTAAAAAGGCTAAGTCTTGTTAATAAAGCACGACTTGTGTTTTCTCATTTACTTCTCTTTGTGAAATAAACCTTTAAGGTTTTTTTCCGATGCAACGAATTTATATACCGATACAAAAAAGCGCGATATAAATACCGCGCTCTTAAATCAGCTTTTTACTTGTGAAATTTACTCGCTTTCACTTTCCATAAAACGTTGTAACTGATCTTTTAAGTTTGGCGGAATACCTTTAATTACAAGCGTGTCAGTTGCCTCGTTGTAAGTTACGCGCTCACCTAAGTGTTTACGTTCAAAGCTTACACTCACACCACCACCAAGACCTGAGAACTTAACCATGCTGGTTACGGTTTTCTTATCAACAGGGAAAGTTTCTTCTAAGTCATAGCTTTGTTCTTTACAAAAACTATCAAACGGGCTGTCATCGCCTTTTGTAAGCGTTGCAGATAGCTCGCTTACGCTGGCATCTTCACCAGTTGTCACACAGTCATTACAGTAATCAAAAACTTGTTTACGTAAATCGTCTTTTTCTGATTTATCAAATTGTTGCTCAGATAAATAATCCTCTACTGCGCTAAGCATTACTTGGCTTTGCTGTTTTGAATCAATACCCTCTTCACAACCTAAAAAGTCTAAGAAAAAGTCAGCAACTTTACGTCCAGCTCGCCCTTTGATAAATGAAATATAACGGTTGTCGTCAGCTTGTGTATCCCACGCTGTTAAATCGATACGAGCAGCAAGTTGCATGCGTGATATGTCTAAATGACGAGAAGCGGCTAAATCAAGCTCTGAGGTCATAGAATAATGCTCTTTGATGTTAATCATCGCAATTAGCATGTAATCAGTTGCAACGTACTGGTAATGACAAAATACTAAATAGCCTGTTTCACTAAATGCATACTTATCAAGCTCTTCTTTTAAAACCGTTGAGGCTTGCTCGGTCATATGCCAAAAGCCTAACTCATCATTACGGTAACTTTGCATTGCAGATGCTACAACACTGTTTTTGTCACCACTGAAAGCACAATAACCTTTACCAGGTTTACCATTGTATGCATGATGTAATTGTTCGATAAAAACGGCTACTTTATCGTTAATTACCATCTCATCATTTCGAAGGTGAATTTGCGTATCGTCGTCTTTTTTGTCTACATAGTGAACGACTAATTTTTTAACGTCTGTTGTCATCTTTGTTTTTCACGCCTCTAGTGTTAAAATACGAGAATATAACTATTTTATTGAACCAACTAATGCCAATCTTATCAAAATACTCTAATGAAGAAGTAGAACAAATCGTCGATCAGCTTATTGATGTGCTAACTAAACACAATGCGCCGGTTGATTTAAGTCTTATGTGTTTAGGAAATTCTATCACGCATATCTTAAAAGAGCATGTACCAACAGGGAAAAGACAAGCTGTAACCGAGAACTTTGCAAAAGCGCTCGCGCAGTCGGTTAAATAAAATTTATGAATTTATCGCAGCACAATCAATTTTCATCAAAAGCGAGTCAGCTGCTAAGTTGGGGGCATTGGTTTACCTTTGCCAATATCGGCTTAGCCCTACTTATTAGCTTAAGCTATTTATTTGCAGACTCGCCACCTACAAGCTTTTTAGGCATTACCTATATGCTAGTTACTTGGCTAAGCCACACTAGTTTTATAGCCTTTTTAGCGTTTGTGCTGACGGTATTTCCGCTTAGTTTAATATTCCCCTACCCACGACACATTCGTGGCATGGCCGCTGTAATAGCCACTGTAGGCGCATCATTGCTTACTCTTGATGCTTATGTGTATGTTAATTTAGGTTATCACCTAAGTATATCTGCCTTACCTGAGATCATTTCATTGTTGTGGCATCGTTTAACAAGCTCTCCTGCTTTAACAACCATTTTAGCCAGTGGTATTGTTGTTGTTATTTTAGGCTTTCAGCTACTTGTTAGTAATTACACATGGCACCACCTTGAGCGTTTAAAGCAATATAAATTTGCACGTTACGCAATTTCTTTTTTAATCGTGTGTTTTTCGCTTAGCCACAGTATTCATATTTGGGCTGACGCCAATTTAAACTTTGACGTAACAAAACAAGATAATGTTTTGCCACTTTCATACCCTACTACTGCTAAAAGCTTGTTAGCTAAAAATGATCTGCTAGATATAGAAAGCTACGAGCAAGCACACAACGTAAAAATTAATAACCAAAATATTAGTTATCAAATGCCAAGCCAGCTTGAAAAATGCGAGGACTACACACAAGCCAATGTAGATATATTTGTATTTGAAACTCAACAACAACTCGAAAAGTTTGTTGCCGAGAATAAAAACATGCACAAAACAGAGCAGTTTTTACAGCCAACAAATCATGACGATACGTTATTTAGCTTAGTGTATGGTTTACCCGCTTTTTATAAAGCAGCAATTTTAACCGAGCAGACACTCCCAGTTTGGCAAAGTCAGCGCCGTAGCATTGAAGTAACTGGCATTGAAGAACTAAGCTTTATTAATGATCAAGCACATAGCTCTAGTGCTATTCGAGTAATTAAAGCGAGTGATACCCCTACTGTTCGAGATGATGAAACACAGGTTTTTGCTTTTAGTCTTGCCAATAACAAGCAAGAAGTAGTAACCACCTCAACTTTATACAGCTCTGACAAACGTATTTCTAAGGTAGATGGGCTAATTCAACCTAGCGATTTAATTGCAACAAGCGTTGGGCAATATTTAAATTGCAAAGCTATTGCCAAGCAAACAATGCTAGGCGTTAATCTATACAAGAAAAAAGACGATATGGGCGTGAACTACTCTCAGGGTGTTGTTATAGCCTATAAAAAAGATAGGATTACCTTAATAGATTCAGATGGTAACTTTAAAAACATTTCCGCCGCTGAAGGTTTTTCTATTGAACAAGGTTTAGATATACCATTTTTAGTACAGAGTATTAAAAAGCTCAAAACCTTTACCCAATAACAGTTATCCTAACCTAGCTTGATATACCACCAAGCTAGGTTATAGTTTTATATTGTTGTTAGATATAAAAACCAAGGATGACATGTATGTTTAAAACTTCTCGTTATATTCTCCATTCTAGCTTTTTACTTATCAGTTTTTTTAGCTTTAGCGATACCACTTACTACAAATGTGTAACAGAAAAAGGCACTGTCTTTTCTCAACTCCCCTGTGACGACGAAGCAACGACTTATAAAGTTAACACAACGGGTAATCAGTATTCTGGTCCTAAGGTTGACTACACTAAACAACTAAACGAACTTGAGCGTGAAAGGCTTCTATCTGGCTTACAGGCAGAGCTTCGCAGTAATAACCATAAACTAACAATACTTGATCGTAATAAAGAGCGTGCTGAATACAAACAACAAGAGCGGTTAAATCATATCTTAGCCATTGATGATAAAAAGCGTATTACTAAAGACATTACTAAAAAACTAAAAATAATTAATAAAACATATAAGAAAAACGTATCGGCTGTGACTAAACAAATTAAAATTCTCGAAAAAAAGATAGCTCAATTCCAATAAGTTACTCTTAGTTAGTAAGTAACATTTATCTTGGTTTTAAACTTAAAATAACATACCCTTAACACAATAGAGTATAAACTCTAGGGACTTTTAAGGAGTGCAAATGCAACCTCGCCATATTGCTGAATTAATTTTAACGGGTTTTAAAAGGCACTATCAGTTATTTCAAAAAACAACAGCCAAAGCCCCTCTTGCCTTTGCAAAAAAAGATTGGCAAGCAATTAATGATATCAGCCGTTTGCGTATCAGCTATTATGATGATCGTGTTAACGAAACCACGCAAGCGCTAAAAAAAGAAACCCCAACCGAACAACTCGATGAAAGCCTATGGCTTGAAGTTAAAAAGATATACCAGCATTTTTTATGTTTTCATCCCCAAGCAGAGCTCGCCGAAACTTTTTATAACTCTGTATTTTGCCGGCTGTACCATAGGCGCTATTTTCATAATGACTTTATATTTGTAGAAGCAACCTTAAAAGATGCTCCTTCAGTGCCTGTAGAAGCAGAATATAGAACTTACTTTCCTGTAGTTGATGGCCTCAAACCAACAATAAAACGCATTATTAATCATTTTGATTTTAAAGCCCCATTTGTAAATTTAGAGCGTGATATCCGCCTCCTTGTTAAAGCTTTTTATAAACAAGCCCCCGATACACATCACCAACCTTGGCAAATGCGCTTTGATATTTTACACACACCTTTTTATCGTAATAAAGCAGCCTATATTGTTGGTCGTGTTGTTTCAAAAAGTGGGGTTCAGCCCTTTATAATCGCTGTATTACACGATGAAGATAACGGATTATATTTAGATGCACTTTTAACTAAGTCATCTCAAATGCGTGTTATTTTTGGCTTTGCCCGCGCCTACTTTATGGTAGAGACTCACGCACCTTCAGCACTTGTTCGGTTTTTAAATCAACTTATGCCAAACAAAACACTTGCTGAGCTCTATAACGCAGTGGGTTTTCATAAGCAGGGTAAAACTGAGTTTTACCGAGAGTTTTTAAATCATTTATCTCACTCTAGTGATGAGTTTACAATTGCACCGGGGACTCCCGGTATGGTGATGATGGTATTTACCCTCCCCTCATTTGGCTATGTTTTTAAAATAATAAAAGACAAATTTGGTGAGAGTAAACCCTTTGGCCGTGATACCGTATTAAAGCGTTATCAACTGGTAAAAAACCATGATCGCGTTGGCAGAATGGCCGATACCATAGAGTATTCTAACGTCGTATTTCCTTTAGCGCGTTTTGATAGTAATTTACTTGCGCAATTACATAAAACAATTGGCTCATCAATGGTAATTGAGGGCGATTGGTTGATCATCAAGCACTTGTATATTGAACGGCGAATGACACCTCTTAACTTGTTTTTAGAAAATGCTGATGAAGAAAGTGCTGCCGACGCGATTGAAGAATATGGGCAAGCCCTAAAAGAAATGATTGCTGTTAATATATTTCCTGGTGATATGCTATTAAAAAACTTTGGTGTAAGTAAGCACAAACGTATTATTTTTTACGATTACGATGAAGTCCAATATCTAACCGATATGAACTTTAGATCATTACCAAAAGCAAAGAGCTATGACGACTATTTAATGGATGAACAAAGTTACTCTGTTGCACCACAGGATGTATTTCCTGAGCAACTTTGTACATTTGTAATGCCAAACCCTATGTATAAAAAGTTTTTACTCAGCACTCATCCTGAGCTTATAGATGTTAGCTTTTGGAAGCACGCACAACAAAATATAAAAAATGGTCAGGTAAGTCATATTTACCCATACCCGACAGCACAGCGCTTTATTCACCACTGGTAAGCGCTAAAGGACACACACAATGAATATAAGTAAAATAGATTTAAATTTACTCGTTTACCTCGATACATTGCTTCGAGAATGCAACGTAACACGCGCTGCTAATCAATTGAGTATAACGCAACCTGCAATGAGTAATGGCCTTAAACGTCTTCGTAACTTATTTAACGACCCTATTTTAGTTCGTACCAGCGATGGTATGGTGCCTACCGAGCGTGCTTTGGAGTTACAACCCGTTATTCGTGGCATATTAATGACGCTTGAAGAAACTCTAGCACCTAATCGAGAATTTGAGGCAAGCCAAAGTAAGCGTGTGTTTAGAATAATGGCCAGTGATTACGCTGCAAGTACATTAGCACCAAAGCTTTTAAGTAAATTGCACGAAGAAGCCCCTGATACTACTTTAGATATACTCACACCAAGTGATGTCACCTTTCATGATGTAGAAAACGGTAAAGTAGATATGGCAATCAACCGTTTTGAAAACTTACCTCAGTCTTTTCATCATAAACGTATTTGGAAAGATAGTTTTTGCTGCTTAGTAAAAGCCGATAATCCTATAATTGAAAACTTTAGTCTCGACAGCTATTTAAAAGCGCGCCATATATGGGTAAGCAAAACAGGTTTTGGTGTAGGTGTAGGCATGGACCCTAAAGATGTGCAAAAACTTGGCTGGGTTGACGAAGCACTTGCTCACTTTGGTAAGCATCGTAATATTGCCACTTTTACGCGTAACTACCATGTAGCTATTCATTTAGCTAAAGAGAAAAATTTGATTGCGACCCTTCCTTCAAAAGCCGCAAATATATATTTAGATGATCCGGGGCTTAAAATTTTAGAGCCACCATTTCCAATTCCCCCTTTTGAGCTTGATATGATTTGGAGTCCACTGTTACATCGCGATGCGAGTCACATTTGGTTACGTCAAAAAGTAGCTGAAGTAGCTGAAGAGCTAAAATAACTTTATTACACAATATAATGTAAAAATTGCTAGGTTAATTTTTTGCCTGTTAACTTAGCATCCTACTGAAACAAAATTAAACCAATAAAATCAAATAACTACATAACTATTAAAACGTGGAACATACATTGCTGTTATTAAATTGAACTATACATTCATTTAATTAAAGAGGTCATTATGAACACCCATCAAGGATCAGAAGTAAATCATATTACTGACATCATTCAAGTTATGAACAGCGGTATCGATTTTTATCAAAAAGCACAGGAAAAAGTTGAAGACCCTGCTATTGGTGCACTTTTTCAGCGTATGATAGATGCCCGAAAAGTGAGTGTTGAGCGCTTGCAGCCATATGCAATTAATGAAAAAGGCGAACGCGAAGATGGCTCATCTTTCGCGGTTGAAGCACGACGTGCGTACACAGCCCTATTGACTACTTTCACCTCACACAACGACAGCACGTATGTAAAAGAGCTTGAAGAGGTAGAAGATAAAACCCTTGAAGAAATTAAAGCAGCAATGGATAAACCGCAACCAGCTGACTGCGAAGCTGCACTGGCTAAAACATTATTAACAATGCAAAGCTGCCATGCAGAAATGAGCCGTATGCAAAAGCATTAAGCTGACATAGCGCATAACTAGAACCCAGCCTCGAGCTGGGTTTTTTATTGCCTCTAATACCAATCTACATAGTTTTTTAAGCAATTTAACAAATTGCATTACATTATAACGATGCTAAATAGACCCCATATATAAGCAGAACGGTATTAACACCGCCTTATTTCACCACATTTTAAATACATAATTAGTACAAATATTTAATGTTATTAGAATATTTATTTAACCACGCTTTATTTTTGCTGTGCTAATTTTGTTAATAGGTACCTAAAACCTTGCTGTGGCGCCGCAGCATTTAATTAAAAATAAGGTCCAATATGAAAAGCAAACTAACCAAACTGCAAAATGATGCTGATGTAGATATGACCCCGATGTTAGACATAGTGTTCATATTACTAATTTTCTTTATTGTAACTACATCTTTTGTAAAACCTGTGGCTATTGAATTAAACCGACCACTCGACAGCCCTCAAATAGATAAGCCTGTTAAAAATGCTTTATTTAGAATTGATGAAAGTAACGGAGTATATTTTTCTGGGAGGTTAATTGATTTAGAGCAAGTTGCGACTAATTTAGCTATGTTCGCGGCTGAA
Organism: Pseudoalteromonas sp. SR43-3; assembly: GCF_014163875.1. Classification (NCBI taxonomy): domain Bacteria; kingdom Pseudomonadati; phylum Pseudomonadota; class Gammaproteobacteria; order Alteromonadales; family Pseudoalteromonadaceae; genus Pseudoalteromonas; species Pseudoalteromonas sp. SR43-3. The sequence goes on from NZ_JACJEC010000007.1 coordinate 62,519, forward strand.
TATGAAATAAGTTCGGTACTTATAACTGCAGACGAAAACAGTACACATAATACTTTAATGAATGTAATGAATAATATTAAGCAATACGATGATTATCCAATAAGTTTGATTTCTAAATAAAATCAGCCCAAGTTAAAACCAAAAAAAGGGCCTTACGGCCCTTTGAGTTAAATAACAAAAGGGAGGTTATTAATTAAAAACGGTATTCTGCACCTACGTAGTAGTAAGCACCGTTAAATCCAAATGGAGCCGAACGACGTGAGTAGTCAAACACACCTGAGCTACTTATTACTGTGTTGCCACTAGCATCCACAATAGTACCTGAGCGAGAGTTACCTATTTCATTTTTATCTGGGTAAACATCGAACAAGTTATTTGCACCAATATTTACTGATAAATCTTCAGTAACGAAGTAGTTAACTTTAACGTCAGTTAAAATTTCTGCGCCATACGTTTGACGACCGCCATCTTCTACTGTGTATTCACCAAAACGATTAAGTGACAGGTTAACAGTCCAATCATCACGTTGATAAAGCGCACTTAAGTTAATACGGTCCTCTGGTTGCCACTCTTCTATAATAGAGATGTCTTCAGCTGAGAATATATCTTCTACTTTTACTGTCTCAAGGCTTGAGCCAGCAGGAGAAAATAACGATACAACATCTGTTTTGGTAAAGTTAGCTGCAAGTGTAAAATCAAGCGTGCCGCCTAAACCTTCAGTGTTCCACGTTGCTACAAAATCAACACCACGAGTTTCTGTATCAGCACCATTTAAGAAAAACTGCCCTACGCCAGCACCTGCACTATTTAGTGCTGCATCAAGGCTTGTAGATAACCCTTTACCTAAGCGATCACTAATTACAATACGGTCGTCAATATCAATCGAGTAGTAATCAACGGTTACATTAATATTATCGGTAACGTTATACACAATACCTAAACTACGGTTTTGTGATTTTTCTTCTTTAAGTTTTGGAATACCTAAACTTTGCGCAAGTGTTGAATCATTTCTAAATGTACCAACTTCTTCTGCAACTAAATTCCCATTAGTATCAACAACAAATTGTGTGCTTACGTTATTAAAGTAAAGCTGCTGCATTGAAGGCGCTCTAAATCCTGAGCTTAATGCACCACGTAATGAAATATCGTCGGTAATAGACCAGTTACCAGCAAGTTTAAAGTTTACTGTATCGCCAAAACCTTTGTAGTTATCGTAGCGAAGTGCTCCAGATAAAATCACATCTTCAATTACATAAGATTCTGCATCTACGTAAAATGAAATTACATCACGTGACTCATCCACTGAAGACGCAGGTGATGAACCACCAAAACCTTGTGAACCACCCGATGCATCTTCAGAGCCAACACCGCCACTTAAACCGCTGTAAATACTTACACCATTTAATGTGTCGTAATCGCGGTACGCATATTCATTACCTTCTAAAATACGGTATTCGTCAGTACGTATTTCAGCACCCATCGCTAACGAATAATCATCAAAGTTTTGTGTAAAATCAATATTGATTGTTTGCAGTGATAATTCCATGCCGTAAGCGTACGCTTCACGTGGAATAGTTGTACGAATATCAGCTGCACTTAAGCCTTGGTCATAACGTAAAAAGTTAGCGTATGAGGCATTGATAGTGTCACTTGTAGTGTAATCAATGCTGTTCTCACCATAGGTGTAAGATAAATCAAGGCTTGCATCGTTATCAAATTCAGTTTTATAACCAAAGTTGTACGAGATATCATCGATAGTTGTGTTGATTTTTGGTAAGAAACCTAGCGGAATCGTCGCATCGTTATCTTGTAGTACTGGGTTACCACCTGCATTTGCATTATGACGGAAAAATGCAGCCGACTCATTTTCACGTGTTGAGTAAGTAATAAAGCCGTAAAGCTCGCCATCACCTAACTCGTAACCGGTATTAATTGTTAAACCAAACTGCTGAGAGTCAGCATCACCAATTCTAAAGGTATCACGATCGGCTGTCAGCTCACGCGGATCGCCAGCAAGTAAAGTGCCGTCACTTAGTTCTGTACAACCATAAAACTGACAAGAGCCATGTAAACCGGCACGGTTAGTCGGTGCACGGTCACGGTAATTGATAGTTGTATTTAAATAACCGTCATCACCTAGCGCAAAGCCTTTATTAAAATCAAGGTTAATGGTTTCGCCATCGCCTTCAGAATATTGACCGTAGTTAATAGCCGCTTTACCACCTTCGCTACCATCTTTGAGCACAATATTAATAACACCTGCAATTGCATCAGAACCATACTGAGCAGCAGCGCCATCACGTAATACTTCAATGCGTTTAATTGCAGAAGCTGGAATTGCATTCATGTCAGTACCTGCGGTACCACGCCCAACAGAGCCATTAATATGAATAATACTTGCTTGATGACGACGTTTGCCGTTAATTAACACCAATGTTTGATCGGGGCCCAAACCGCGAAGTGTCGCAGGTCTTAAAGCATCAGTACCGTCACTAATTGCAGAGCTTGAAAAGTTAAATGAAGGGGCGATAGACTGTAGCATACGACCAACTTCTGTTTGGCCTGTATTTTCAAGCGCTTCTGCACTTAAGATATCTACTGGAACGGGTAAATCTTCAACTGAACGTCCTGCTACACGGCTACCGACAATAGCAATTTTTTCAATTTTTTCTTGAGCGACTTCTTCTGCTGCGTTTACACCTTGCGAATTTACTGCAAGTAAAGCTGGTAATACTGCTGCACTGACCGCTGAAAGCTTCATCATGTTGTTATCATTCCTGTTGATTTGTTTGAGTTTTATACTCAGTAAACCATTTTGATCAACAACCGCATCGAGCTCAGTCCCACCTAATAATGCCTCTAGAGCATCTAGCTGAGTGTAAAATCCATAAACTGAATTTGCGTCATACTGCTTTGCCAACTCATAAGAAAACACCACGGTTTGCTCTGTTTGTTTAGCATATTCAATTAAGGCTTTGTCTGCTCGCTGCGCTTTTATATCAAATTGCACCATTTGCCCAGTGGTTTGTGTTGCTGCTTGTACACTTAAACTAAAAATAGCCGGTGCAAGCACACTAAATCCACTCAATAAATGCGTTTGGTTACTGCGCAACTTATATAAACAGCTGACAAACAAAAATCCTCTATGGGTTTGTTTCTTTTTTTTAATGTTTTTTTTACGTTCAATCTTTATTGATGTAACTTTACCTAACATTAGTTTGATTTGCATAACGTCTACTTATGATTCTGTATGGTGTTTTAGCGTTACTACATGCTCACCTAAACGCTCATGATCAATCGAAAAGTTAGTTTGTAAACTTTCTAGTAAACCTTCAACGTCACCGGCTTTAAATACTCCAGCGACTTTAATACTGGCAAGCTCAGCTGATGAAAGCTCAAAACGTGTGGCTGTATAGCGGCTTACTTCATTTAAAGCATCGCTTAGCTCTTCTCCATTAAAAATAAGCATCCCGTTTTGCCATGCCAAATCGCGTTGTACGTCGTTCATTGAAAGCTGCGTAATTGGTTTTGTAACACTTTGCTCAATAACTGCTTTTTCGCCTGAGGTAACAATATTGGCATTAATTTGACGAATTTTTTTCGTGCTATTATCTGCAAGTTGATAATCTTTAAAGTCATTTGCATCAACCGCTACACTTGGATCGGTGATCATCACTTTGCCTTCAGTAACCACCAGTTCTAAATCTGATGAAGTATTGCGTTGTACATTAAATACCGTGCCTAACGCGGTAAAACTTTTATCACCAGCCATAACACTAAACGGACGCGTGGCATCTTTTGCTACATTAAAGCGCCCTTCTCCACGACTAAGTAATAACTGCCTGCGGCCTTTACTATAAGCAACTTCTAGTAAGCTATTAGTATTAAGCTGCACTATGGTGCCGTCTGGCAATACATACGTTGCTTGCTCGCCTACTTTTGTTTTGTAAATTTTAGTGTAATTAACTTTAGCAAGCTCTTGGTTGTAGCCATTTTCTAAGTTAATTAATAAGTAGCTGCATACCATTAACGCTGCAAACAAACTCGCTGCAATTGAGTAAGAAAACATCCACTTGTTTTTTGATGTTTTAGTATTGTTGCGCTGAGGAAATAAATGACTTAATTCGTTTAATACTGAAAGCTCATCCCAAAGCTGAGCAAGCTCGTATATAGAGTCTTGATGTGCGGTGCTTTGCATCATCCATAATTTAAATTGCTCTTTTTCATCATCAGTTAAACCACGATCAATCGCGCTTATCCAATCACATGACTTTTCTAAGATTAAATCTTTTGAATTAAATTGATGAACATTACTCATTCTGCGACCCTCTTAACTGATATAGGATGTGCTTGAGCTTTAAGGTTCGTTTGAGGGCTTTGCTCATGTTCACGCATGTATAACATGGTTTGTAACAATCCTTTGGCAATGTGTTTTTCAACAGTGCTTTGGCTTAACTGCATTTGGTCTGCTATCTCTTTTTGGCTCATACCGTAAACTTTTTTTAATATAAAGCATTTACGAATCGATGAGCTTAGTTGCTCAGTAGCTCTACAAAAAAGTAAAAAACGCTCTTTAGATGTGTATTCGTCTTCGAGCTTCATTGATTTGAGTAATACGGGCAATTCGTTATCGTTTTCTAACGAATCATTAAATTTATTGTCCCACTTAGCTATATGGTTGAGTGCTAGATGTTTTGCTGTTTTTAGCATATAACTGCGGGTAAACTGGATGTCTTGTTTTAAATCAGCTTCATAGCTTTTTACAAAAGTTTCTTGCACAATGTCTTCTACATCGTCGGGTTGAACAATGCGCGATACAAAACGTTTGAGCTGTTTAGAAATATCAACAAATGTTGACGTGAACTTTACTTTTTTCGTCATCCTTAACATCCACCTGTTGTTATTTTTATTATTAGGGCGTGTTGGCCTTTCGTGGTTGAATTTGCAGCAGTACGTTTGGTATTTAGGCAAGGCAGAGCCTATGTAGTGTGGTTACTCCCCATAAATAAGTGATAACGCAGCATAAATGCCAAACATGCGCTGCCCTTTGGGTTCAATCCACAAAGGTTAACACGCCCCAATAGATTACGAGTTTTTGACATAAAAACAAGCTCAAATGTTAATTCTGGGTTATTTAAATGCATAGGAAGATAAATGAGTAAACTTTTAGATTATATACGACTTAGTTTCTTTGCATTCGGTTTACTACTTGGAGTGCAAATACCTGCATTTGTAAGTGACTTTGGCCAAGCATTATCAGCCCAGTTAATTGAAGCTAATAATGCCGTTGCGCCTTTTAAAAGCGATGCAGCTAAGTATTTCAATAATGATTTAACTAAGCTAATAAAACACTATCAAAATATTGATGATGAAATTGTGAACAAAGGGGCAAGTAATATCAGTACTCTTTACGAGCGACAGCAAGATTTACAGATAGCCGTAAATAGGTTTGAGAAATCTCCGTATATATTTACTATGATCAGTGGCATGAGCGATATAAAGCAACAAGTATGGCAACGCTTTGAAGGTCAAATCATTTTGAAAAAAGACTCTATTATAGCCGCCATTGTTGCAGCCATAATTGTTGCCTTGCTTGCAGAGCTTACTGGTTATTTGTTTTTAATTGGAGTAAAACGCTCATTTAAACGCTTATTCGCAGCTCAAAAATAGTGATTTCATAAAATCATAAAATACATCGGTTTTGCGGGTTGTTAAACTATTTTGCGGACGTAAAAACCAAACCGGTGCATCATCTTGTGCCATTACCCCTGGCATAACTTCAACCAAAATACCGTTTTTAAGATCTTCATTAATCGCTATTTTTGATTTAATAGCAATACCATGACCTGCAATAGCAGCTTGTGTCATATTATCGGAGTTTGAAATAGTAAAACGGGTTTTAGCATTAAAGGTATGTATTTTTTTGTGTTCGTCATAAAGCTTTAACTGGCGTTGCCACGGCAGGCAAACCCAATAATGCTCACTCAATTGCGTTAAATTTTCAGGCATGCCGTACTTTTCTATATAGCTAGGGGCTGCACAAAGTATGCGACTATTGTTTACGATTTTACGAGAAAGTAATCCTGAGTCATTTAACTTTCCCACCCTAATTGCAACATCTTGCGCGTCATCAACTACATTTACAAAATGATCCGTTATTAAAAAATCAAGCTTTAGTTCAGGGTAAGCTTGCTCAAACTCATTGAGTTTAGGCATTACGTATTTTGAAAAAACCCAAGGCGGCATGGTCACGCGTAGTAAACCACTCACCGATGAGCTACGCGCGCCAATACTATGTTCAGCATCGTGTAGAGCTTCTATTATAGCCCCCACACGCGTATAAAATATTTCACCTGCGGGAGATAACCGTACTCGCCTGCTATCTCTAAAAACAAGTACTGTAGCAAGCTCACGCTCTAGTTTACTTAAGCGATGGCTCACCGTTGCAGGCGATAAACGCTGCTCGCGGGCAGCAGCAAGCACGCCCTTATTTTCAACTACAGCTATAAATGTTTCTAGGTCGCTTAAATTATACATAAAGATGCCATTGTGCACTTTTCAATGTTTAATATTTTCGAATGAAGCTTTCAGTATTGCAATGTTTATTTAAATATATAAAACACTATAATTGCAAATAGTCTAATTATTGAGGTTCAATCATGAGTTTAAAAGCGCAAATAGATGCCTATAACGTACAAAAGGATGCCAAATTGCCAGCTGACGTTTTGGCACTAATGAACACTACAAACGAAGAGCTAATTGCACAGCATATTAAAGACAATGCATTGCAAATTGGTCAAAAAGTAGAAAACTTTAGCTTAGCCAACCATAACGGCGAAAACATTGAGCTTGCAGATTTACTAAAAAAAGGCCCGGTAATTATTAGCTTTTATCGTGGTGGCTGGTGTCCATATTGTAATTTAGAACTAAAAGCACTTAACGACTACTTACCACAATTTAAAACTCAAAGTGCTCAGTTAATCGCAATATCACCACAACTACCTGATGAAACTCTCTCAACTGCACAAAAAAACGACCTTGAATTTGACGTGCTTTGCGATGTGAGCAATAAAGTAGCTGAGCAATTTGGTTTATTGTTTACACTTGATGAGCGTATTCAAGCGTTATATACACAATTTGGTATTGATTTTGAACACTACTACGGCGATAAAAGCTTTAAATTACCGCTACCGGCCACCTATGTGATAAACCAAAAAGGTGTTATTACATACGCATTTTTAAGCGAAGATTACACCCTACGCGCAGAACCTATTGATGTTATGACAGCACTTGAATCGGAGAATAATTAATGTCTATTTTAAAATCGTTAAAAACACTTACTCTTTCACTACTTGTGGGCACAAGCCTTGTATCTGGTTATGCAGTCGCTGATGAACCAAATGAACAAGCAAAACCTAAAGTGCTTATTTTTGATGTAAACGAAACCCTACTTGATTTAACGTCAATGCGTACCTCTATTGGTAAAGCGCTAGGCGGACGTGAAGATTTATTACCACTGTGGTTTTCAACCATGCTGCATCATTCATTAGTAGATACAGTAAGCGGTAGTTATCACGACTTTGGGCAAATCGGTGTGGCGTCACTTCTTATGGTTGCTCAAAACAACAACATTGATATTACAAGTGAACAAGCTAAAACAGCTATTGTTACGCCTCTTTTAACGCTTCCTCCACACAGCGATGTTAAAGAAGGACTGGCAAAACTCAAAGCACAGGGCTATAAGTTAGTAAGCCTTACAAACTCTTCAAACAAAGGTGTAAAGGCACAGTTTGAAAGCGCTGGTTTAATGTCTTACTTTGATGCGCGTTACAGCATTGAAGATATTAAAATTTACAAACCAGACTTACGTGCGTATGAGTGGGTACTTAAAAAGCTAAACGTAGCACCAAATGAAGCAATGATGGTTGCAGCCCATGGTTGGGATGTTGCTGGTGCAAAAGAAGCTGGCTTACAAACCACTTTTATAGCACGCCCAGGTAAAGCACTTTACCCATTAGCTAAAAAACCAGATCACGTTGTGAAAGATTTACATGAATTAGCCGCTCTACTTAAATAAGTACACGCTGATGAATCAATACCCAAGCGGCCAATGTTAGGATGACATTGGCCGCTTTTTTATAACTAACCCTAAATATGTCTTAGTGTATTTATTTTCATAATCAGTATGCTAAAAATCGAATTTAAACAAAGCATTTAGACCGCTATGCGTTATTTTATCTGCTAGCAATTTAGTACTCACAACGCTACTATTAAATAAATACGTGGTGGAGAACATAATGAATAGTGAAAGATTAGGTGAGTTTGAGCAGTACTTTCAAATTAATGAAAGTATAAGAGTAAATTTATTCCCCGTATCAAACGGACAAGTTCCTAAATCGCAGCTTGAGCTTGAAGACGACATTCCCCCACTATTTAGATTAGCAAATGAAGTAAGTGAGCTTGAACAAAGCTCGTTACGCCCACTGCGTAACTTAGGCGATATAGCACAAGAGCTAGCTACTTTTTTACAAGCGCAGTCACGTAAAATAGATTTAATAATGAGCCATATTTTGGCCTCAGAACAAGCCCAAGATAACGCAATACAATGTGATAGCTACGGCGGTGGCGGTATTCGTTTTACATCACCTGAAGTACACTCAATTGGCCAAGCATTTAGAACCAAACTGTTTTTGCACCACGAGGCCTCTGCGGTTTATTGTTACACCGAAGTTGTGGCAGTAGAAAAACAAGATAGCGAACACTACCAATACACTATGCTCTTTACCGCAATTAGAACCACTGACCAAGAACTTATTGTTAGAGCGAGTTTACATGCTCAAACCCGCCAACTTAAAAAACGTCAAGAACTTGATCAAAACCAAGGCGACCTAAACAGTGATAATTAGCTGACATCTTTATGTAAAATGCTAAACTAGCGCCATCTTAATTAGTATATAAAATTCATGAACTTTAGACTTTTACCAGAATGGGCCGAGCAAGACGCTGTTATGCTTACATGGCCTCACAAAGACACCGATTGGGCCGACAACTTAACGCGTGTAGAACCTGTATATATTGAACTTGCTAAACACATAACAACGCAGCAACAGCTTGTTATTGTGGCGCATAACAGTGCCTTAAAAGTGCATATTACAGCATTACTAAATAGTGCTAACGTCTCTCTTAATCGTGTTCATTTTGTAGTAACGCCTACTAACGATACCTGGGCGCGCGATCATGGTCCGCTTACTTGCGCCGCTATTGATTCAACAGAACCATTAAAAGTATATGATTTTACTTTTAATGGTTGGGGCAATAAGTTTGAAAGCACATTAGACAATCAAATTAATCGTACTTTGGTAAAAGAGCTAAGTAGCACAAACAACCAATATCAAGCGCTCGATATGGTACTTGAAGGTGGCGGTATTGAAATAAACGAGCACGGTGTGTTGCTAACAACCAGTGAGTGTTTGCTTAATAAAAACCGTAACCCTGATTTAAACCCAAATGATATTGAAGCACTTTTGAAAGAGCACTTAGGCGCGACGAGTTTTTTATGGGTTGAACATGGCTATTTAGCGGGCGATGACACCGACAGCCACATTGATACCTTAGTGCGTTTTGCACCAAATAATACCCTTGTATATGTGCAGTGTGACGATAAAACTGATGAGCATTTTAGCGCACTTGATGCGATGGAAAAACAACTAAAAACCTTTAAAACTGCCGATAACACCCCATATAACTTAATTGAGTTACCGTGGCCAAAAGCCGCTTATGACGGTGAGCAAACACGCTTACCGGCTACCTACGCTAACTACTTAATTATTAATAATGCTGTGCTTGTGCCAACGTATAATGATGCCAATGATGAACGTGCTCTTGCACAAGTTCAAAAAGCATACCCACAACACACTATTATTGGCGTAAATTGCCAACCAATTATTGAACAATTTGGCAGCCTGCACTGTATTACAATGCAATTACCTCGTGGATTTTTAGCTGGAGCAGCACAATGACAAGCCCTGCAAAATTAACCGTTGCGTTAGTGCAACAAAGCAATACCGATAACGCAAAGGACAATATGGCAAAATCAATAAGTGCCATTCGTGAAGCCGCTCAAAAAGGTGCAAAACTGGTTGTACTCCAAGAGCTACACCGAAGCCTCTATTTTTGCCAAACCGAAAATGTTGACGTATTTGATTTAGCCGAAACCATTCCAGGCCCTAGCAGTAATGCCTTAGGTGAGCTTGCTAAAGAGCTAAGCATTGTTATTGTCGCGTCTTTATTTGAAAAACGCGCTACGGGCCTTTATCACAATACTGCAGTTGTATTAGAGCAAGACGGCAGTATTGCAGGTAAATACCGCAAAATGCATATTCCTGATGATCCAGGTTTTTACGAAAAATTTTACTTTACCCCAGGTGATATCGGTTTTGAGCCTATTCAAACCTCGGTGGGTAAATTAGGCGTGCTAGTATGTTGGGATCAATGGTTTCCTGAAGCTGCACGTTTGATGGCAATGGCTGGCGCTGAGGTATTAATTTACCCAACCGCTATCGGTTGGGATCCTAACGACGACATTGCTGAGCAAACTCGTCAAAAAGATGCGTGGGTTATTAGCCAGCGTGCCCATGCTGTTGCCAATGGCGTGCCGGTAATTAGCTGTAACCGCGTTGGCCATGAAAGTGACCCTAGTGCGCAAAGCGATGGTATTTCGTTTTGGGGCAATTCGTTTATTGCAGGCCCACAAGGTGAACTATTAGCAGAGGCTAATAATACTGATGAGCAAATTTTAGTAGTAGAAATTGATCAAAAACGCTCAGAAAACGTAAGACGTATTTGGCCTTTCTTACGTGATAGACGAATTGATCACTATAAAGACCTAACAAAAATATACCGAGACTAAGTAACCTTAACTCAAGATGGCTCTTACTTGCTAAGAGCCAACTATAAATGGAGTAATAAATGGCGTTTGAGCAATGGGCAGCCTTGCCTTGGGTAAAATCTCATAAAGATAAAATTCAATGGGGCCAGCTAAGCGGAAGTGGTTTAAGTATTGCTATTGCTGAAGGCGTTAAACAACAAGATAACTTAGTCTTAATTGTTACGCCTGATACACCAAGTGCACTGCGCCTTGAAACAGAATTAGAATATTTATTACCCGATAACCCAGTCATGGTATTTCCTGATTGGGAAACTCTGCCATACGATCATTTTTCTCCCCATCAAGATATTATTTCAGCCCGTTTGGCCACTTTAAACACCTTAAAAAAAGAACAACAAAGTGTGTTAATTGTGCCTGTATCTACTTTAATGTTGCGCACAGCCCCGGCCTCATTTATTTACGGTTCAACAATAAACTTTAAAGTAGGCGACAAACTAGACACTCATAACTTTCGTGACAATTTAGAGCAAGCCGGTTATTTAAATGTTCAACAAGTAATGGAGCACGGCGAATACGCTATACGCGGCTCTATCGTTGACTTATACCCAATGGGTAGCCCGCACCCATTTAGACTCGACTTTTTTGATAACGAACTCGATACCATTCGCTTATTTGATGTAGAAACACAGCGCTCTGATGAAAAAGTAGATAAAATTGAGCTACTTCCAGCGCATGAATTTCCTACTAACGACGCTGATATTGAACGCTTTAGAATAAGCTACCGTGAAAAATTTGGCGCAAGCTCGCAGCAAGATTCAGTATACATGCAAGTAAGCAAAGGTAACTGGCCTGCAGGTATTGAATACTACATGCCGTTGTTTTTTGAAAAGCTCGCGACTATTTTTGACTACCTGCCAGATACAACAACCGTTATGCAGCTGGGTGATTTAGAGCATGCGGCAGATAACTTTTGGCACGATGTAAATGTACGCTATGAAAACCGCAGAGTTGACCCACTTCGTCCATTACTTGAACCCAATGCGCTTTATCAGCCAATTGAAGAGCTGTTTTCTAATTTAGGCAATTTTGCACGTATTAGATTATCCCTTGCAAAGCTTGGCACTAAAGCAGGTAATAAAAACTTAAGCGTTAGCGAGCTGCCGGCCATTCGTATTGATCATAAACAGCATGAACCTTATGGCGCGTTTATAAATTATGTAGCAGAGCAAAAAAAGAAAAAAGGCCGCATATTACTCAGTGTTGAATCGGACGGTCGTCGCGAATCATTGCTGAGCATTTTAAAACCAAGCGGTTTAAAATTTAAAGAATTTGAAACACTCGAACAATTTATAAAAAGTGCAAGTGACGTAGGCTTAATAGTAAGTCCGCTCGAGCAAAGTGTAGTACTTGGCACTAAACCAAGCCTTTCTATTATTACCGAGCAAGAACTGCTTGGCATAAAAGTATCTCAGCGCAGACGCCGCAAGCACAAGTACGAAGCCAGCCAAGATGCGCTAATTCGTAATTTAGCCGAGCTTAAAGAAGGTCAACCTGTTGTGCATCTTGATCACGGTGTTGGCCGTTATCAGGGGTTGCAAACAATTGATGCTGCAGGTGTAGTTACTGAATTTGTAACAATTACTTACGCAAGTGAAGCTAAATTGTACGTGCCAGTATCTGCATTGCATATGCTTAGTCGTTACTCTGGCGGTGAAGAAGCCAGCGCCCCGCTGCATAAGCTTGGCTCAGATGCGTGGGAAAAAGCAAAAAAACGTGCGGCTGAAAAAGTTCGCGATGTAGCCGCAGAATTACTCGACATTTATGCTCAGCGCCAAGCAAAACCTGGTAATAAATTTACCCTAGACGCCCCTGCATATCGTCAATTTAGCGATAGCTTTCCGTTTGAAGAAACTGACGATCAGCGCAACGCCATAGAAGCCGTATTAGGTGATATGCAATCAAAACAAGCGATGGATCGTTTAGTGTGTGGTGACGTAGGCTTTGGTAAAACAGAAGTGGCCATGCGCGCTGCTTTTGTAGCAGTTAACGATGATAAGCAGGTAGCTATTTTAGTGCCCACCACCTTGCTCGCTCAACAACACTATGAAAACTTTAAAGACCGTTTTGCTGATTTTCCTATTGAAGTAGGTGTGCTTTCGCGCTTTAACTCCACTAAAGAGCAAAAAGACACACTTGAAAAAATGGCCAATGGTAAGCTCGATATAGTTATTGGCACACATAAACTTATTCAACAAGACATTAAATTTAACGATTTAGGCTTGTTAATTGTTGATGAAGAGCATCGCTTTGGTGTTCGCCAAAAAGAGAAAATTAAAGCACTGCGCGCCGATGTAGACATACTCACACTGACTGCAACGCCAATACCTCGTACACTCAACATGGCCATGAGCGGCATGCGCGATTTATCGATAATCGCAACGCCACCGGCTAAACGTTTAGCGGTAAAAACCTTTGTACGCCAACGCGATGTAGAACTAATACGCGAAGCGGTACTGCGAGAAATTAAACGCGGTGGCCAAGTTTACTTTTTACATAACAACGTAGAAACTATCGAGCGTGTTGCACAAGAAATTAGTGAATGGGTACCTGAAGCCAGTGTGACAACAGCCCATGGCCAAATGCGCGAGCAAGAGCTTGAGCAAATAATGACTGACTTTTATCATCAAAAATACAACGTGCTGGTATGTACCACGATTATAGAAACCGGTATTGATGTGCCTACGGCTAATACCATTATCATGGACAGAGCAGATAAACTCGGCCTTGCCCAGTTACACCAATTACGTGGACGAGTTGGTCGAAGCCACCATCAAGCGTATGCCTATTTACTAACAGGTGACCCTAAAGCCCTTTCTAAAGATGCGAGTAAACGCTTACAAGCAATTGAATCATTAGAGGACTTAGGTGCAGGTTTTGCCCTCGCTACACACGACTTAGAAATTCGTGGTGCGGGTGAGCTACTTGGCGATGATCAATCAGGCCAAATGCAAACCATCGGCTTTAGTTTGTATATGGAAATGCTCGAACAAGCCGTAAATGCGCTGCGCGAGGGTAAAGAGCCAACGCTTGAAAACCTACTTCAAAAACAAACCGAAGTAGATTTAAAGCTGGCTGCATTATTACCTGATGACTACATACACGATGTTAATGCACGCTTGGGTATGTATAAGCGAATTGCAAGTTGTGCTAACCTTGATGATATGGATGAACTACAGGTGGAACTAATAGACCGCTTTGGTTTACTACCTGATGCTGCTAAAAACCTATTCAGCCTACAATTATTAAAAATGAAAGCTAGTAGTTTAGGTATAACTAAAATTGAGGCAAACCCAAAAGGTGGTTACTTTGAGTTTAGCCAAGATACCAAGGTTAACCCTAGCTTCATCATTGGCTTGATACAAAGTGCACCTAAGGTGTACAAAATGGATGGCGCAAATAAACTGCGCTTTGCAATTAGTGAGGCAAATGCCCGCGAACGCTTAAAAATGGTCACTGCAATGATTGCAGATTTCGAAAAAAAGGTTAGCCATTAATGTTGCTAAAAAAATCGCTTATTGTTTTATGCTGCTTATTTAGCAGCACTGCACTTGCAGAACGCTGGTTTGAGGTTGAGGTGCTTGTATTTAAACAGCGCCCTGCCCCGTATTTACAAGAAGACTTTAGCCTTAAGCACAAAGCTATTGAAGATAAAAATACGCTAGACTTACTGACCCCTCTTTACACTGAACAAGCAATGCAGGCCTGCATAGATGGCGATGAGCGTTTTCAAAAACGCACTTTTACTGATTCATTAGTTAATTCAAACCCGCAATCAGGTGTATGTGACAACAGTATTGACTACCTACAAAGCTACGATGAGCTACCTGTAACGCCTTTAGCACCCGCTAAAGATGATATGCAGCAAACCTATTTATTAGCGCCGCAACAGCTGCAATTTAAAGCGCAATATAGGCAACTAGACCGCAAAGGCTTAACACCTATTCTACATACTGGCTGGCGCTTTGAAGGTGCAAGCAAGTCACGCGCCCCAAGCATGCATTTAATAGCGGGTAAGCATCTTAAAAATGAACCCAATGTAACACCTAGCTATTCAAACCCTGATTTTGTAAGTTTATTAAATTCACAACCGGCACTATTTAACGACCCAGATCAACCAAAAGCAGAGTGGGAACTAGACGGTTTATTTAAAATACATTTACGACATTATTTATACATTACAGCTAATTTTGATATTAGCCAAAAGCTAGAAAACGGCGATATAGAGTCAGCCCGTTTTTCTCAGTTTAGACGTGTAATTAGTGGTGAAGTACATTACTTTGACCATCCACGAATGGGCATGATTGTCCAGATCAGAAAATTCAAACATTAATATTAAGTAGGATATAACAATGAAAAAACTCCTTATCATCGCAGCTACATTAAGCCTTGCGGCTTGTTCTAAGGTAAGTCTTGAAAATTATGAAAAAATTAAAGTAGGCATGGATAAGACTGAAGTTGAAACTATTTTAGGCAGTGCTGATAACTGTGTTGAAAAGACACTACATACTAACTGTGTATGGGGCGATGAAGCAAAAAATATCGAGATCACGCTAGTATCAGACAAAGTAACTTTATATAGCAAACATGGCTTAGCTAATAAATAAAGTGACCAAATATTAGGGGCTTATTGTATCAGCCCCTTTTAAAATTAATTAAACTCATTTTTTGGAGTAGATAAGCTCAATATTAACGATTTTACTGCGATTTAACGTTATTTTATAGCGTTGATAAAGTGTTTTATCTTCCTCAGTTAGAACAAGTACCATGTTTAATTGATAACGCCTTTCTACAGCCTGCTTAGAAATTTTATTACTGTCTAAATGATATAGCTTCCCTTCACCACGTTTTAAATAACGTGCAAATGGTGCAAGATTAAATTGTAGCGTGTGCTGTAGTGTATCGTAGCCGGGCAAAAATTCTTTCGCACTAACACGTGTCTCACTTGCAAAGTGTAACCACTGCGCAGCTTGTTTATTTTGTTGGCGACGTTTTGAAAAAATAGATTTCACTTCTTTAGGTATTTTTTTAAAGCGCATGTATTCAAGCCAAATTAACTGACTCGCTACTTTGTCTTTGGTAATACTATTTTTAAAACTAAATCGCCACTTAGGTCGCCCTTGTACAATGGCTCGCCAAATCATACGTGTAATATCCTCTTTAAATATTTCACGTAGCCCGTAAATAACACCTAAAATTAAAATAAGCGTCGCGGTGACTTCCGTAAACGTTGAGCGAGCATTGAGTATTACAACCATCACAAATGCCATGATAACGGCTGTAACAGTGCCTTTAACTAATCGCTTAAGGTAGCTGTTAAGAAACCGCGTTTGACGCTGTAATATTACGCCGTGCTCAATTAAGCGTTGTAACAAGCGCATTTTATTTGTTATTCGATTTGCGTCTTGCATGGTTGTTTCAGAGTTGTAGCTTTTCTCTGCTCGATACGTATTTTCGCTTTTACAAAACTGCAGTAAATCGTTACGCTCTTTTGCATAATCGCTACTACGTGGGCCTTCATCTAAAAGCTTTAAAAAAGATTGCTCAACATGCCAACTTAAATAGTTATCAGCATTGGTAAAAAACGGCAGTAGTTTTTCGTCATCTGGTGTGTAGCGACGCAGCTTTTTTAAAAGCCCTTCGCTTTGCTCATATACCTCGTTAGCCCGTTTATAAAAGTCTTCGGCTTCATCAATTTTTAACGCGTCTTTTATATCGGCATCAAGGGCTAAACGTACTTGGTAACAAAATAAATTAAGATTTTGCCGGTAATCTTGTTGCTCACCTTTGTTTTTACTAACAAAACGACTTCGCACTAAAGGCAAGTGTATATTGTTAGCGTTATACGCTAAGTGCGATTTAAAGTGGTTATTAAAGTAAGATTCTTCGGTAAGTGTTTGCGGATTGATCCCCATTTCATTAGGGATAGAAAAATACAGATCTATGCGCTGTTCAGAACGAGGAGTTAGTTCTGGTTCAATGACAAAAGATAAGTTTTCATCTTGTTTTAACAATCAGTTCTCCTTCTAAGATATCGTTTTAGTGTACTTGTCTCCTTTATTTTGTTCAATAAAAAAGGCTCAGTAAATACTGAGCCTTAATAAGATTAATGTGCTAGTTAAAACTTGTAGTTTACACTTGCAAACACGCGAGAACCAACTACATCGTAAATTTCTGGAACAGTGCCCATATCATTGCCGCCTAGAACTTCTTCTGGCTCTTTATCAAAGATATTGTTCATACCACCGGTAACACGAAGTGCATCATTGATGTTATAGCTCATAGAAATATCATGGTAAATAACGTTATCTGTGCTAAACGACTCACCGTAGTAATCGCCGTCCATACCACGGAGAAAACGTGCATTATAAAGCACATTAAATGCATCAGTTATATCGTAGCTTACAGATAGATTAGATTTAATTTTAGAGTATCCACCGATGTTGCCATCAATAGTGCCAGTGTAATTAATGTCATCTTCTTCAAACTTGATTAAATAAGTTGTATCAAGGTTTATACGATAGTTATCTGCAGAGTAGCTAATATTCCAATCAACACCTGATGTTTCTTGAGAACCTACGTTAGTTAGTGCTGAACTTAGGTTAGATAAGTCACCAGATTGTGTGATGTTTACTGATGAACATGATTCTGAGTCACCTGCAAAACAGCTATTCATTTCGTTTTGAACATCTAAGCGAGTAATCGCATTAGTAATATCAAACTTCCAGTAATCTAGAGTTGTTGATAAGCCGTCAGCTACTTCCCAAACCATACCAAAAGTGAAAGAGCGACTTTCTTCGGCTTTAAGATCGTTATCACTTGTGTAGTTTACAAGTATTTGAGCATCTTGTTCGTTGCCCCATGGATCAGCTAGGTAATCGTACGAACCTGAGTTACCACCAAACAGTTCTGATACGTTTGGTGCTCTAAAGCCAGTAGCTAATACAGAACGAACCATAAACTCTTCAGTTACATTCCACGTTGCACCAAGTTTCCACGTTGTTTCGCCACCAAAGGTAGAGTAGTTATCGTAGCGAGCAGCACCTTCAAGGGTAACAGTCTCTAATACCGGCATAGATGTTTCAAAGTAGATAGACTGTACTGAGAAATCACCTTCAGTTGGATCTTGTTGTGCAGCTGTGCTCTCACCAAGCTGAGTAATTAGATCTGGTGTGTAGTAACCACTTTCAAAGCGGTTTTCTACACCGATTGCGTAACCAATATCACTTTCTGTTACTGCACTATAACCAGCTGAAAGAATAAATTGCTCGTTACCACCTTCGTTTGACTCAGTATAAATTGAATCGTTAGATGTTAATAAGCTACGATCTAAAGAATCACCGCTAAACCAAAGAGCTTGGTTTGCATAAATGCTTTCTTCAACTCGACTTGCATTAATTGAGTTTTGAACTTTATCTTTTGAGTCATTACGACCGTAAGTTGCACTTACATCCCAGCTTGCATCGTTATCTAATAAACCTTGTAATGCAACAGATACACGGTAAGTGTCAGTTTCTTGCTCATAAATACGAGGACCAGCATCAACCATTCTTCTTCTGTACTCTAAAGAGTCAGCAAGATCGCCTGTATCTGCGTCACGGAAGCTATCTGTGTAAGTTGAATCCAAGCTAGAAGTACTTAAATCAATACTTGCTGGTTGTGGTGCAAGTTGTTGGTTAGATTCACGACGTGTATACATCAAATCAACATTAAATGTAGTGTCTGAGTCTAGCTCTTTGTCAAAACTAGTAAATAAGCTGTATAGCTCATTAGGTGTTTGAGCATAGCTTGATGTTGTGAAATCGTATGAAGTAGTTCTATCTGCAAAAACACCATTACCCTGGTAAGTTCTGCCGCCCAGTGTTCCTTCAGGGATAAATGAAGACTCGCCAGGCTCTACAAAACGACGATCCGACTGAATTACTTCACCACGGTTTGAGTATTGAGCACCAACAACTAAGTTGCCATCGGCAATATTCATTCCGTGTAATAAACTAACACCGTAATTATTGCCATCACCTTTTGTAGTGCGGCTGCCTTCAACGTTAAGCTCTGAACCTTCAAAATCTTTCTTTGTTATGATGTTAACAACACCAGCAATAGCATCAGAGCCATATACTGCAGACGCGCCGTCTTTTAAGATTTCTATA
Organism: Pseudoalteromonas sp. SR43-3; assembly: GCF_014163875.1. Lineage (NCBI taxonomy): Bacteria > Pseudomonadati > Pseudomonadota > Gammaproteobacteria > Alteromonadales > Pseudoalteromonadaceae > Pseudoalteromonas > Pseudoalteromonas sp. SR43-3. The sequence goes on from NZ_JACJEC010000007.1 coordinate 81,614, forward strand.
GATTTGATCATTGCTACAGGAATGGTATTTAAATCAACAGAAGAATCTGCGCCGGTTCCTGAAGAAACCATACGACGACCATTTAATAATACCAGTGTACGTTGCGAGCCCATACCACGTAGGTTGACTGTCGCAGAACCACCTGAACCATTATTACTTGAAGCGCCTAAGCTAATACCAGCAGCTGATGGCTGAGTAGAAAGTATGTCAGCAACCGATGTGAAACCACTTTTTGCAATGAAGTCATCACCGATAACTGTGATTGGGCTTGATGTTTCCATATCAGTACGATTAATGCGAGAGCCAGTTACCTGAATTTTTTCAATTGATGTAGCTGCTTCGTCAGCCGCTAAAACTTGCACACTTGAGAACATTGGTATTGCTGCGATTACAGCTAAACCAAGAGTTGATTTTTTCATGAAAGAACCCTACTTGTTGGAAATTTACCTTTATTGGTAATGCTCACTTTTTATTAGAATAGTGAGTCAGGTGGGCAACTTAGGCGCTTTTAACTGAACGAAAACTTAACGGCAGCTCAATTTATATCAAGAAATAAAATGGAATAACCATAGCAGGTACATAGGTTACATTATGTTTCAGTGTTAATTAATAAATAAACTTTAAAAACAGCGGCTTGAAAAAACAGTGAAACATTAGAAACACACCTGAAACCAAAGTGATTCACTTTGTAATCAAATGTAATTAACTGAGCTAAGTACCAAAAACAGACAAGTTAACAACTTAATCACAGCACATTATTAAAACCGCAAAACTAAATGTTAATTAATAACCATATTTATGCATACTTGATGCTTAAATAGTCTTATTTAGCCTCTTTGGAAGGTTTTTTGATTAGATTTTTTTATTCAGTCGTAATTAAAGTTGAACTTTTTGAGAGCACTTATTCACTATTGAAGTTTTGTCAGTATTAAAACTTAAAAAGGCAATTTTATTGATCTTGTCACTCAAATAATCGTATGTATAAGAAAACGAACTCACATCAAAAATGTAAGCTGTATACAAGAGTTTGTAGTCGCAACTTTAATACGTAACGTAAAAAGAGTAACTGAGTGTTTGTATTACAGAGGTGGCATTATCTTTAACGGTTAGTTCTAAATTCCAAAGCATATTTTGCTCTGAACAAATACCAACCATAGTATTACTTTGCCAAAGATCATTATGTTTTTTAAATTTTTGGGGAATGTAACCCATGTACATAGTGATGCCTTTAAGCTTGGCATCTTCAATTGTAACGTTTGCAGGTAAGTCACTAAAGATAGTAAATGGGGTTTCGGGGGAAAGGGTTTTCTCGCTTAACCATACTTTAACATCATTTGAAAAAGTACAAGGCAAATTGGCTTCGCACTGGGCATTTTTAAGAAATTTTTTATCTGTATTTTTAGAAAAATCACACGCTGTTAATAAAAAAAACACCACAGTGAATAAACTTAACCTATATATAAGCATAACAATTTCGCACTAAAGAAAAGCAAATACTAATAATCGTGACTGTAAATAACAAGTGCGAGTGTTACTATTAGGCCAAATTAGGCACAAACTGTATCAAAAAATAAACAACAAGCTCACAAAGTTTGATTGATGTCATAATTTTATGTAATTGACCTATCTTTTTTAGGCCAAAAAATTTATCATTTCACCCGCAAAAAATAAGGGTTTCTCAAGTTTTTTTCTGAAGTTTTCATGTATTGAAAGTTTTAGGTAACACGCTTGAGAAAAATAGTAGGCCCCACTTTTAATAGTGGGTAATTCATTTCTAAACGCATTTATTGCAGCGGAAGCCAGAAAATGAGCCAAACAGTAGCATCACAAACTGAGTATAACTATAAGGTTGTACGCCAATTCGCTATTATGACAGTGATTTGGGGCATCGTTGGCATGAGTATTGGGGTTCTGATTGCTGCCCAATTAGCTTGGCCAGCACTTAACTTTGATACACCATGGTTAACTTACTCTCGACTACGTCCGTTACACACGAACGCAGTAATTTTCGCATTTGGTACTAGTGCACTGTTTGCGACGTCTTATTACGTCGTACAACGTACTTGCCAAACGCGTCTTTTCTCAGACAAACTCGCCGCCTTTTCATTTTGGGGCTGGCAGCTAGTTATTGTATTAGCAGTAATTACATTACCACTTGGTATTACTAGCTCAAAAGAATACGCAGAACTTGAATGGCCAATCGATATTTTAATCGCTGTGGTTTGGATTGTTTACGCTATTGTATTCTTTGGTACTTTAATCAAGCGTAAAGTGTCGCACATTTATGTTGCTAACTGGTTCTATGCTGGCTTTATTATTACTGTTGCAGTACTACACATTGTAAACAGCATGGCAGTGCCTGTGTCGTTAACTAAATCATACTCAATCTACGCAGGTGCGGTAGATGCTATGGTTCAGTGGTGGTACGGTCATAACGCTGTAGGTTTCCTATTAACTGCTGGTTTCTTGGGTATGATGTATTACTTTGTACCAAAACAAGCAGGTCGCCCAGTTTACTCATACCGTTTATCGGTAGTTCACTTTTGGGCATTAATTTCATTATATATTTGGGCAGGTCCTCACCACCTTCACTACACTGCGCTTCCTGATTGGACGCAAAGTTTAGGTATGGTTATGTCTATTATCCTATTCGTACCGTCTTGGGGTGGTATGATTAACGGTATTATGACCCTATCAGGCGCATGGCATAAACTGCGTACTGATCCAGTACTACGCTTCTTAGTTGTTTCATTGTCTTTCTACGGTATGTCTACGTTCGAAGGCCCTATGATGGCAATTAAATCTGTAAATGCGTTATCTCACTACACAGATTGGACAATCGGCCACGTACACTCAGGTGCACTAGGTTGGGTTGCTATGATTTCAATTGGTGCTATTTACCACTTAATTCCTGCGTTATTTGCGCAAGGTCGTATGTATAGCGTTAAATTAGTTAATACCCACTTCTGGTTACACACTGTAGGTGTTGTTTTATACATTGTTGCAATGTGGATCTCTGGTGTAATGCAAGGTCTTATGTGGCGTGCGGTAAATGCCGACGGTACATTAATGTACAGCTTTGTGCAGTCTTTAGAAGCGTCGCATCCTTTCTACATTATGCGTTTTGTAGGCGGTGTATTCATCGTAACAGGCATGTTAGTTATGGCTTATAACGTTTTCCGTACAATTTCAGCTGAGAAAGAATCTCTGAAGTTAGACGCGCAAGCACAATTAGCATAACGGAGTGAGATGATGAGCAATAAAAATTCACAAAACAAACATGAAATAGTAGAAAAGAACGTTGGCCTTATGGCTATTCTGACTGTTTTTGCTATCAGCTTTGGTGCATTAGTTGAAATTACTCCGCTAATGTTCCAAGACGACACAACTAAACCAGTAGAAGGCCTACGCCCTCTTAATGCTTTAGAAATGGAAGGCCGTGACATATATGTACGTGAAGGTTGTTATAACTGTCACTCACAAATGATCCGCCCTTTTCGTGATGAAGTTGAGCGTTACGGTCACTACTCTGTAGCAGGCGAATCAGTATGGGATCACCCTTTCCAATGGGGTTCAAAACGTACTGGTCCTGACCTTGCTCGCGTTGGTAAACGTTACTCGGACGATTGGCATTATGCTCACTTAGTTGACCCACGTGCTGTGGTTCCTGAGTCGAATATGCCAGGTTTTCCTTGGTTAGCAGAGGATAAGGTAGATACAAGCCTGACTCTGAAAAAACTACAAATTTTCCGTGATACTTTTGCTATTAACCCAGAAAACCCTAAACACCCGGGCCTAGGTTATGGCAGCGACGAAGAACTTAAAGCTGATGTTGAAAAAGTTAACGCTATGAATAACGGCGAAGGCGCAACAGAAATCCAAGCTCTAATCGCGTATTTACAGCAACTTGGTACCCACTTGAAGTAAATTATTATGGATTACGGAACATACAGAGGCATTTTGACTCTGGTAATTTTAGTATTGTTTATTGTGATTGTTGTATGGGCATACAGCAAGCGTAGCAAAAATCGTTTTGATAGCGCTGCTAATGCCATTTTCGAGGATGAAAAAAAACATAACAACACACTCTCTAACGAGGAAAAGGAGTCTGAAAAATGACTAGCTTTTGGAGTATTTGGGTTATTGTATTAACCCTTGCATGCTTATGCATCATCTTTGGCCTATTAGTTTGGAACTTAAAAAACTATGCTGGCGTAAAAGAAGGTGAAAGCTGTGGACATGAATTTGACGGCATTGAAGAGCTAAATAATCCACTACCAAAATGGTGGACTTACATGTTTTTCGCAACTTTTATTTGGTCAGTATATTACCTTGCAGCTTACCCAGGTTTAGGCAACTGGGAAGGTTTAGGTAAATGGACTAGCTCTAATCAAGGTATTACGTCTTTAGCTGAATCTAAAAAAGCAGTTGCAGAGGCTAAAGCAGAAGGTCGTTTTGTTAAACTTGATAAAGAGTATGAAGCTGCAGAAGAACGCTTTGGTCCTATTTTTAATCGACTTGCACAAGTGCCGGTTTTAGATTTAGTTAATTCTAAGTTTGAAGGCGACGCAGCGCAGCAAGTTGCTCTTGAAAATGGTGACAAACATGAACAAACAGATGGTCAATTAGCCATCGAAATTGGTCAGCGTTTATTCTCACAAAACTGTGCGCAATGTCACGGCTCTGATGCACGTGGTGGAACAGGCTTCCCTAACCTAACTGATAAAGATTGGTTATATGGCGGTACACCAGACAAAATTAGAGAAACACTGCTTAATGGTCGTATAGCTGCAATGCCAGCTTGGGGCGATGCTCTTGGTGAGCAAGGCGTTAAAGAAATGACTGCACATGTGCTGAGCCTTTCTGGTCGTACTGTTAACCAAAAAGATGCTGCCGCAGGTAAAGCTAAGTTTGCAATGTGTGCAGCATGTCACGGTGCTGACGGTAAAGGGTCGGCTGCACATAACCTACCATTTGGCGCGCCTAACCTGACTGATAACATTTGGTTATACGGTGGTTCTCAACGTGCTGTTGAAGAAACACTTAACCACGGCCGTGCTGGTGTAATGCCTGCTTGGAAAGACATTTTAGGTGAAGATAAGATTCACTTATTAACAGCCTACGTTTACAGTTTATCGCAAGATAAATAAGCACACGGTTAATAAAATGTTTATAAATTAATTTATTTAATTCAATAGATTAATCCAGATCAAAAAAGCCTCCAGTCGGAGGCTTTTTTTTAGTCTTTTACGTATAATTCCTATAAAATAACGCTTCCTAAACTAATTTTAGAGACACTATGCAACCTACTCCGTGGTATAAAAATTTTTGGCCTTGGTTTTTAATCTTTTTTCCGTTAGTTGCCATTATTGGCTGTATTAGCTTATTTATTACGGCAATAGGTAACGGCCCAGATATGGTTGTTGACGACTACTACAAAAAAGGCAAAGCAATAAACTTAGAACTGACTAAGTTTGAAAAAGCAAAAGCACTTTACTTACATGGCGAATTAAATGTAACCAACGAGCGTGTAAGCTTTAAGTTTACAAAAGGTGACAGTAGCAACGTGCATGTTTTAAAACTTTCGTTTTACCACCGTACTATTAAAGCGCATGACTTTGAGGCCACACTTACACCTAATGCCAATCAAGAATTTACTGCATTACTTGATAAGTATACACCAGGTGCATACTCTGTATTTATTGAGCCAATTGATGGCAGCTGGAAACTCAAAGAAAACATTGTTCTACCGACGGCTGAAACCGTTTTAGTTACTCCTAACTATAAGTAATCATCACTATGTCTCACTCTTGCTTTCATTGCCTTGAAAGTGTGCCAAACGGATTTAGCGCAAACGTTATAATTGACGATATAGCCCAGCCAATGTGTTGCATTGGCTGCCAAGCAGTTGCGCAAAATATTGTTGTTCAAGGTATGACTGATTATTATAAATACCGAACTGTTCGCGCAGGCAAGGTTGAGCAACTGGTACCTGAGCAACTCGCATTTATAAAAAGTTATGACAACGAAGATATTCAAGACGAATTTATAGCTACTAACGACAATATCTCAGAGGTATTGTTGAGTGTTGACGGTATAACCTGCGCAGCGTGTGCATGGCTTATCGAAAAACAACTCTTAAACTTAAAGACTGTAAAACGGGTTGATGTAAATACATCCACCAACCGCGCGATGATCCAATGGGATAAAACCAGCACCCCATTGAGCGAAATTATTACTTCCTTAGCCAAAATAGGTTATAAAGCCTACCCATTTCAATCAGATATTGAAGCTCAACAAAAGCAACAAACTGCCAAAGCCTATATTCGCCGCTTAGGTGTTGCAGGCTTAATGACCATGCAAGTTATGATGTTTGCGTTTGCCATGTACTTTGGCATGTTCTCAGGGATGGACAGCAATTTTGAGCAGTATTTTAGATGGATCAGCTTAGTACTTGCCTCTCCGGTTATTTTATATAGCGCACTGCCCTTTTTAACCAACGCCATAAATGGCTTAAAAGCAAAACAGCTCAATATGGATTTACCCGTATCGCTGGCCATTTTTGGTGCGTTTGGCGCAAGTTGTTACGCCACATTTATGCAAGTCGGCGAAGTATATTTTGAATCTGTGTGCATGTTCACCTTTTTACTTTTATTAGGTAAGTACCTTGAATTTAGAGCGCGTTTAAAAGCGAGCGAATTTACTGCCAACTTACAAAAATTATTGCCATTAACAGCCCGTACCATTAACGACAGTGGTGAAGAACTTATAATTGCAGCCAAAAAACTAAAACTTAATGACGTAGTACTCATTAAAGCGGGTGAAACAATTCCTGCCGACGGCGAGCTTATAAAGGGTAAAACTACGGTTGATGAATCAATGATGACGGGCGAACACCAACCCGTTACAAAATTTATCGGTCACAATGTCTACGCCGGTTGCGTTAACCACGACGGCGTTATTGAAATAAAAATTAATAAAATTGGCCAAAATACCCTTTTAAATCAAATTATCCGCTTGCAACACAACGCATTAACTAAACGCCCTAAACTGGTTGAAATTACAGATAAAGTTGCGCAATGGTTTATAGCGTGCCTGCTTATATTTGCTTCACTTACAGCTATTGGCTGGTACCAAATTGACCCTGAACACGCATTTTGGATCACCATTTCGGTTTTAGTTGCTACCTGCCCATGTGCCCTGAGTTTAGCCATACCAACCGCACTTACATGCGCGGTTGCAACCTTGACCCGTAAAGGCGTATTAATAAAACAAGCGCATGTGCTCGAAACACTCTCACAAATTACGCTATTTGCCTTTGATAAAACAGGCACACTCACCCAAGGTAAATTTAGCCTAGATGAAGTAGATATACTCGATAAGCAATACACAAAAGCGCAAGTGCTAGATATAGCAGCTATGTTAGAGCGTTATTCTGAACACCCTATAGCCAGCGCATTTGATGAAATTACTCCTGCTCACCACAATCTTAATAACGTTGAAGTGCATCCAGGTCTGGGAATTAGCGCACAAGATGCAAACAATCATTATGCAATTGGTAAAAGTGGTTGGTTTGATAGCAAAAAATCAAATGCACAAGCAAGCTTGTATATAAATAAGCAGGTTGTTGCACGTTTTTACTTTATTGATAAAGTAAAAAACGATGCTCAAAAGCTTATAGGCTCACTTCAATCGCAAAATTTAACGTGTCATATGTTAACCGGTGACGCATCAGATGCTGGGCAAAAAGTAGCTAAGCAACTCAACCTTGAAAGTGTGCAATCTGGGTGTTCGCCACAAGATAAACAAACAGCCGTTGAAAAATGGGCGTCACAAAACGAAGTTGTAGCAATGGTCGGCGATGGCGTAAACGACAGCCCTGTATTTGCCAGCGCGCATTTATCCATTGCAATGGAAACCGGTGCTGACATATCAAAAAATAGCGCCGATGTAGTGCTCCTTAATAGCGATTTAGCTTCAATTGATCATTTACTCAATGTGGCAAAACAAACCAGACGAATTATTAAGCAAAACCTTGCGCTGTCTTTATTGTATAATGCATCCATATTACCATTGGCAGCGCTGGGCTTAGTCGCTCCGTGGATGGCTGTTATTGGCATGTCTGCCAGCTCAATTATTGTGATTAGTAATTCACTAAGGCTATTAAAGTTATGAGCATAATTTACATTTTGATCCCTATTGCCATTTTGTTTGTCATTATTGCTATAGGCGTTTTCTTTTGGGCCGTAAAAAGTGAGCAGTTTTCTGATTTAAATAAGCAAGGTCATAGTATTTTGTTTGAAGACGACAAAGAGCAACATAATAAAAGTAATGATTGACCCTCTTTACACCAGCGCATTTTTAATGGGGCTAATAGGTAGCGGTCATTGCATTGCCATGTGCGGCGGTATTGCAAGCTCATTACAACTGGCAAGTGATAAACGCAAAACATTCACCTATTCATTTGCCTATAATACCGGGCGTGCACTGAGCTACATGGCAGCAGGTGCACTTGTTGCTGGTATTAGCAGCCAATTTGCTAGGCAAAACACATCTTTTTCTTTAGCACTTTCATTCATTGCAGCTATTTTTATGCTCCTAGTCGGCGTGTATATAATGCGCTTAGGCCCTACGTTGCAATGGTTAGAAAAAATTGGTAAAACCTTAGTGTGGCAACACATTGTTAAGCTAAATAAATACTTAATGCCTATTAACTCACCATTTAAAGCCCTAGGTTACGGTGCTTTGTGGGGATGGCTTCCATGTGGACTTGTTTACTCAGCACTTACATGGGCGATGACTAGCCCAAGTGCCCTAGACGGTGCTTTAGTGATGCTATGTTTTGCTTTGGGTACTTTCCCCGCAATGATCACGTTAGGCGTTACCGCACAAAAACTAAATAGTATTATTAACCACCCTTGGACCCGAATTGTACTGGGCAGTGTTATAATCTGGTATGGTATCTACTTATTGATGATTGCAACTGACAAGCTGATACAATAACCTATTCGCAGTATTAACCTTTTATGGTTATTTTGCAGTCCTGTGTATAAAAATTTAAACGGATTAAATTATGGATTTCTCTCAAAGTCGCGCTAAAGGTAATTGTGCTATTAGCTGTAATAACTGCAGTATTAGTCAATTGTGCTTGCCATTTTCTCTCAATGGCCAAGAAATGGATAAGCTAGACGAAATTATTGAGCGAAAAAAACCACTCCATAAAGGCGATTATCTATTTGAATCAGGCGCACCTTTACAGGCTATTTATGCTGTACGCTCTGGCTCATTTAAATCGTACACATTATCAGAGCAAGGTGATGAGCAAATAACCGGGTTTCATTTAGCGGGTGACTTAGTAGGCTTTGACGCGATAAGTAAAATGGCGCACCAGAGTTTTTCACAAGCACTTGAAACGTCAATGGTGTGCGAAATACCATTCGATACCCTTGACGAACTTGCTGGTAAATTACCAAAACTTCGTCAACAAATAATGCGCTTGATGAGCAGCGAAATTACATACGATCAAGAAATGCTGTTATTACTCAATAAAAAATCAGCAGAAGAACGCTTAGCTAGTTTTATTTATAACTTATCAGAGCGTTTTGGTGAACGTGGTTTTTCACGCAAAGAATTTAGATTTACCATGACTCGCGGTGAAATAGGTAACTACTTAGGCCTTACCGTAGAGACCATTAGCCGTTTATTAAGCCGTTTTCAAAAAGCCGACTTAATAAAAGTAGAAGGTAAATTTATTACAATTTTAGATAATGATGCCTTAGCTAAAACGGCAGCAATCGTTAAGCCTCGCTAAATTAAATAGTTTGATTTAGAACAACAATTTATATGCTACCCCTTTAACTGTTTTATATTTGCGTTACACTAATTGTACACCCGTTAGGCAAATGGAGTAGCATATGAACACTATTAAACGCATTATTGCGGTTATTGACCCTACCAAAGACGATCAACACGGTTTATCACGTTCAATAGACTTAGCCAAAAAATCTGGCGCAAGTATTACCGCCTTTATGACGGTTTACGACTTCTCTTATGAAATGACAACGATGCTATCTGGCGATGAACGCGAAGCAATGCGTGATGCCGTACTAAAAGATCGCCAGCTATGGCTTAAAGATTTGGTTTCACCTTACAAAGATATAGATATTGACACCCAAGTGGTTTGGCATAACCGTCCTTATGAAGCCATAATCGATACTGTAATTGATCAAAAGTACGATTTAGTAATTAAAGGCACACATCAACATGGTGCACTTAAATCCGTTATTTTCACCCCTACCGACTGGCATTTAGTACGAAAATGCCCTGCCCCGGTGTTGTTTGTTAAAGAAATGGCATGGCCAGAAAACGGTAATATTTTAGCTGCTGTGAATGCGGTTAGTGAAAACGAAGAACATGTAGCACTTAATAAACGGGTAATTAAAGACGCACAATTTTTATGTGAACTTGCCAACGCAAAACTTAATTTAGTTAATGCTTATCCTGCAACGCCCATAAATATAGCAATCGAAATTCCTGAGTTTAACCCTGGACTTTATAACGAATCAGTTAAAAAACACCACATTGAATCAACCAATGCACTTGCTGCTGAGTTTAATTTAAGCCAAGAGCAATGTTTTATTGAAGAAGGCCTACCTGAGGATGTAATCCCTGATGTAGCTAAGCGGTTAAATAGCGAATTAGTTGTTATTGGTACCGTTGGTCGTACAGGCTTAAGTGCCGCTTTAGTAGGTAATACAGCAGAGCATGTAATTGATAGCCTTGACTGCGATGTACTAGCACTTAAGCCCGATGGTTACGTAAGCCCGATGGCAAAGAAACTAGATTAATTAAAAATTTAGCAAGTAACATCCAGTTTGTTACTTGCTAAAAATACCGTGTTTAATTACATCCTAAACTCGCATATTCAGGTGGTTTGGGTATAATACGCCCCTTTATTTTTAGCAAATAACTTTGCTGTATTGTTTTACTAGGGGGCGTAATTGTCACACTCAGATCAAGCTAAAGCTCAATTTAACTTAAATAAGCTACAAAAGCGTTTACGTCGCCAAACTGGTCAAGCCGTTATGGACTTCAATATGATTGAAGAAGGTGACCGTATAATGGTGTGTTTATCAGGTGGCAAAGACAGCTACACAATGCTTGAAATGCTTCAACATTTAAAACGTGTAGCACCTATAAAGTTTGATCTCGTTGTTGTAAACCTAGATCAAAAACAACCAGGGTTTCCTGAGCACGTTTTACCCCAGTATCTTGATAAATTAAATGTAGAATACAAAATTGTAGAAGAAGATACCTACAGCATTGTTACTGACATTATTCCTGAAGGTAAAACAACCTGTTCACTTTGCTCACGACTGCGTCGTGGTATTTTATACCGCACAGCAAATGAGTTAGGCGCAACTAAAATAGCCCTTGGCCACCATCGTGACGACATGATTGAAACGTTGTTTTTAAATATGTTTTACGGTGGAAAACTAAAAAGTATGCCGGCTAAATTAATGAGTGATAACGGCGAGCATATGGTTATTCGCCCACTTGCATACTGCAAAGAAAGCGATATAAGCCAATACGCATTTGCACAAGGTTATCCAATTATTCCATGTAACCTATGTGGTTCGCAAGAAAACCTACAGCGTAAACATACAAAAGCAATGCTCGCTAAATGGGATGCTGAGCACCCAGGCCGTATTGAGAGTATTTTTACAGCAATGCAAAACGTCGTGCCTTCACACTTAGCTGATGCTGATTTGTTTGATTTTAAAAACTTACAAACCGGTGAAGTCATTGATGGTGGCGATATAGCTCTTGATAAGCCAGACATTCCTAAAGTGCCTGTTACTAATGAGCTTGATGAACAAGAAGCTCCAAGTGTAGTTACTATAAATCTAAGCTAACATATCTAGGCTAACAAATTTAAGGGGGTTGTATTTATGTACAACCCCCTTAAATTTACCAATTCAGCCTTACGTTCTATTTTTAACTCTCAGCTAGGCCTTGTAAAAACTCTAAACTTAACTTTTCTTGTGCATTAGTCTGATACGGCAACTGCTGTAAACTGTCGTACGAGAAATCGTTTATATCAAAATGGCTTATTTCACTATTCCCAAAGCTGTTACGCTCACCTGGGCTTGGCGACATTCTTTCTATTACAAAGTCACTTAAGCGCATATCGGTAACGCCCTTAGGTAATACTGACCAATGAGCTTTTAAGTCTACGGTTTGGCTCCCTTGTGTTAAGCGTTCCTTAGATACCAAATGAGCAAGTGGTGTATCACCACTATATAAATTCGCCCTAACACGATACAAACCACTTTTTATCACCGTTAAATTAGCTGGCATAATCATGTTTTCATTTTGAGCATAAGCAATTTCAAAACCTGTCAAAGTAGCACTTGGCGGCATATATTGAATTTGCGCAACTACGGGTACTTTTTTGCCGTCAACATCGCCCTGCACATACACTTGCAAACTACGAGGGTAATCTTCATCTTCTTTAAATGTAATAATTGCCTCACCTTCACGCGCATTGCCCGTATGGGTATTTAGTACTTCCTTTGTATCAGTATTTGCAAGTTCTACGACCACTTTACCAAGCCCTTGAGCGCTTACCTTTATTGTTATTTCTTCTGGATATACAAAACGATATTGTTTGAGGCTTACCGTTAAAGCATCGCCGCTTTCACCTATGGGGCTCGACACAGGATAAAACTGATTTGGCTTTAATCGATCTTCATCTAAAGGACTCAAAGGTTGGGAATAAGGAGGAAACTTAAGTGCACTTTCGTATTGCATCACCACTTGCTGCGCTGCTTTTGTTAGGTCTTCATTAAACGCAATTTGCTTTTTTGATTGTGGTTTTTTAGCTTTAGGCACATCTATAGGGATCACTTTTACAGGCGATAAGTCAGGTGCGTTCGCGCTGTGTTTAATCTGTGGTTTTATTGGCTCAGCAACTTTATGAGCATCATTTTTACCAGTAAACCATAGCGAGAATAAAATAGTGCTAATAATTAAAGCAACGACATAAAATTTTTTCATTTTTATATTTCAATCTTTTATAAGGCGTATAGTTTTTAATACCAATCTGCTTATATATGGGTCTATTTAACGTTAAGAAAATTACGCTAGAACTAGGCAAAAATTTTTGTATCTAGTTGTTCTCGGCAATTGCTCCCTGCATTGCTCTACCTCCTGCATCCATGCAGTCGTAAATAAAAAATTTTTAACGACGTTATAGTGGAATTTAATTCGTTAAATTGATCAAAGATTTATGCAGATTGGTATAACTACACGCCTTCTATGTTATGGAATCACATTATAAATAAGTGCTGATGCACTTAAATTATTTGAATCCCTAATATAACGATATTGTTTTTTCCAAAACCAACTACCTGTAGTTTTATCAAACGTATTAAACCCTACGTTATTACCTTCAACATTTACGTTATTCATGGCTATTGTGACATTACCTTTACGCTGCGCGTTATGTATTTCGTTATGGCTATAACTGTCACTCATCATCATTGGATAATGATTTGGCATAAAGCTACTAACAGCATCACCTTGCGATTTTAAATGGCCATCTGTATCAATACTGCTGCTACAACTTCCAAACGAGCCAGCCGAACTTGCACCACATGAAGAGTGCGATGCTACAACCGAATCATCATTACCTTTTAAAAATCCACCTGTTAAACCTAAATACGCATTACCATCTGCCACAAAGCGTAATCTAGGTGTACGTGCATCAGGAAATGGCGATATTTTACGGGCATTATTCACTTTTAAATCGTGTAATACACCAACAGCTTCGGTTACATCGCTCCCTAGCCACCATTTGAGTGCTGCATCGACCGCAAAGTTCCATGATGCGCCAGTTAAAGCACTAACGGCTACATCTGCAAGCTCACTTCCACCACCCGCGCCTGCTAAATCAAACGTCGCAACAATATTAAGCGGCTGTAAGCCTGCGTTTTCTAACCAGTTTTCTTGGTTATCAATAATATGGCGTGCAACTAAGTCGCCTGTTGAATGTGTTACAAATACACAGCCATCACTGCATAAATTAGAGCGTGAAATTTGCTTTAACTTTGGCCACACCCAATCGGTAGCAATTTTACCTTCAATTCGCTCATAAGCAGGCCAATCAATTCGCTCATCTGCACGATTATTCCAGTACGATTGCCAATATGTTTCACCGTCATTAATTACATCACTACCCGACTTATTGGTTATTTGCGAAGTTTGTAACCCGTGAATTAATATAATTTTGTAGTCTTTACTCGCAGCAGAAAAGCTCATTAGCATAGCAAGCCCAGCACCAATTAGGTGACTTGGTTTAATTAATGTGTGTGTGCGCTTAGTGTTGTTCATACAATTCCTTAATGTTGTGTACGTAATATTTTATTATCATTTAAGGTATTCATACTAGGGCTTGTCAGCCTTGGCGTTCATCAGTATTAGGAACAAAGAACAAAAATGCAACAATTTATTATCATTTATAGGGATGAAGAAACTTATTACTTGTTATTTAATGGGTTAATAAAGAATAGTTGTTAAATTTAAAATTATCAGGGATGTTTCGAGAGTAATATTGAGGGGGGTTAGGTTGAGCGGGTACCGGTAAAGGTGCCCGCTTTAGAATAAGGACGTAACTAATCTAGCCGTTAGCTTTGAGTTCACTGGTAAATTGCCCAATCGCATTTACAACTTCTTGTGCGCCTTGCTGAATTTCCTGCATCACATCACCCGACTCTTTAGATAGTGCTAAACCTTGCTCTGCTTTTTCTTTACCTTTTTCTATTACAGCCACCGTATTTTGGGTTTGTGATTGGTTACGCTGTACTACTTCTACAATTTCTTCTGTTGCTTTTGATGTACGCGATGCAAGCAATCGAACCTCGTCTGCAACCACAGCAAAACCTCGACCTTGCTCTCCAGCCCTAGCCGCTTCAATTGCGGCATTTAATGCTAACAAATTGGTTTGCTCTGCAATACTACTAATACTTTGTACAATACTCGATATTTGTTGCGACTGCTGATCAAGCGCTGAAATTTCACTTGCCGCTTGCTCCATGTTAATAGCCAGCTCGGTCATTACTGCAACCGTATCTTGTATAACGCTCGCGCCTTGCTCTGCTTTTTTATCCGTTTGGGTTGAGGTGCTATAAGCAATTTCGGCAGCCTGAGATATCGCAATTTCTTGATTTACTTGCTCTGTAATAACTGTTGCAAACTTCATTACTTTATAAAGTTCATTCGCGTCATTTGAGATTGGGTTATATGACGCTTCTAACCATACAACATTGCCATATTTATCAACACGCTTAAAGCGCTCCGCTATAAACTGTCCTTCTCTTAATTTAGCCCAAAACTGTTGATACTCTTGGGAATTATACTCTGAAGCTTCACAAAATGTGCGATGGTGTTTTCCTATTAATTCACTTTCTTGATAACCCATTGCTGATAAAAACTGCTCATTTGCTTTTAAAACATGGCCTTCTAAATCAAATTCAATTACTGCCATAGAGCGATATATCGCTTTGATAGTGTCGCTTTGCTCGCGGGAAGCCGTAATTGTTTTTGTAAGCACACTCCCGAATATAGAAAAATAGAGCAACTGATCTTGCTCCCCTTTTACAGGATGTACTATTAAACGTAACCATTCAGCTTTACCATCACCGCGCGCAATTTGTAATGCACCGCCCCAATGTCCTTCTTTTTTTATAGCTTGCTGTAGGCTTTTAAATTCTGAAGATTGACGAGATGACTCAGTAATAAAATCATCAAAAGAGTTATTAGTAAGATCGTCTTCGTTGTAGCCTAAGTTTTCTAAAAACCTATCATTGGCGTGCGAAATTCTGCCATCATAGAGAATGTTCAGTACTAACATCTCTCGGTAAAGCCCTTCCCACACTTGTTGTAACGGATAGAGTTCTGCTTTTAAAGAGGCTATTTCATTTTGCTTATTTTTAGAAAAAAACATTAATATCCTTACTAGGGCGTGTTGACCTTTGTGGATTGAAATTTGTTCAATCTAGGGGCGATTAAATCACGGCGCGAGGTTTGTAACCTAGTGGGCTCGATAACTGCTCCTGCGTTATTCTAATGGCTTACATCCATGTAAGAATAAGTAAAAACCGAGCAAAGCTTCCGCGTCCTGCTCACGCCCCTTACCTACATCCATGTAGGCAACAAAGATTTAATCGTCCCTAGAAAGAACCCAAAGGGCAGCGTATGTTTGGTATTTATACTACGTTATCGCCTATTTATGGGGAATACCACACTACATAGGCTCTGCCTTGGCTAAAAACCAAACACACTACTGCAAATTCACCCACCAAAGATCAACACGCCCGAATACATTCAATATAAAATTAACTTTAGTATAGAAGACATTTATAATAACGCGATAAATAACAAGCAGTTTGAAGCTAAATTATTAATAAAAAATTCAAATTAAGCTTAAAATTGTAACCTTTCATATAAACCAGATGCTCTTGATACGCTTTTATTCATTGCTAGTTGCAGTACTTTTTTGTCAGCCACCAGCTCAAACTTATTTTTAGCGCGGGTTATTCCCGTATACACTAATTGCCTGTTAATACCCATGCGCGCTTGTTTTAGCGGTGGCAGTACCATAGCGGTGTAACTAAACTCTGAACCTTGTGATTTATGAATAGTCATTACGTATACTTTATCGTGTGCAGGGAGTCGTGCTGGCGAAAATGCTCGTTGATTACCTTGCTCGTCAATAAATATGGCTTTGAGCTGATTGCTTTCATCGGGCATTAAAATACCAATATCGCCGTTAAATAACTTAAGCTGGTAATCGTTTTGGCTCACCATAATGGGCATGCCTGTATAATGATGAGTATTAGGGCTAACTGTTATTAAACCTTGCTGTTGCAATACGCGCTCTATTCGCTGATTTAAGCTATGCACGCCGTAATCGCCCTCTCGTACCGCAGCTAAAAGCTGATAACTAGCAAAAGCAGCATGCACCTGTGCAACATCTGCACCTTGGGCAATTAAGTTAAGGTATTTTGCATAATGACTTGCTGCACTTTTAACAAGCTTTTCAATTGGTTTCGCTACAAAGTCGTAATCTAAAATTACATCGTTAAAACGCCCTTCGGTACTTTCTTGCTCAACGTAATTTAAAATACCGGTGTTATTTGTGTTTACCGCAAGTGCGAGTTGACCAATGCCGCTTTGTGCATCAAATCGATAACTGTGCTGTAAAAAGGCAACGCAATCTGCGAGTTTAAATTCACTCACGCTTGGCGCTACGAGCTTAGGCTCATTATTAAAACATAAGCTATTTAGCTCATCACAACGTGCTTGCGAGTAGCGTGGCGTTTGCCCAAGTGTTAAACCTTGGCATAAATCGCTCATTACGCTGCCAGTATCTACCGAGGCCAGCTGGTCTTTGTCACCTAGGAGTATTAATCTCGCATGCGCAGGCAGTGCTTCTATTAATTTAGCCATCAGCGATAAATCGACCATACTGGCTTCGTCAATAATCAGCACATCTAAATGCAGTGGATTGCTTTTGTTATGTCTGAATTTATTAGTAAACGGTTTTACGCCTAATAAGCGATGAATAGTTTGAGCGTTTTGCGGTATCAGCGTTTTTATATCATCAGGAATCGTTGTGAGCTTATTTTTAGCGCCTAAAATAGACTCACTTAAACGTGTAGCGGCTTTACCTGTAGGGGCCACCAGCTTAATGCTAAGCGGCGCGGTTTTATAAAGTGACTGCAAAATAGCCAACAACTTAGTCACTGTGGTAGTTTTACCGGTACCTGGACCACCCGTGATCACGCTAAAGCCTTTGGAGGCAGCAATCGCACACGCCACTTTTTGCCAATCAGTTTCAATTGCAGAATCAGCAGGAAAATAGGTATTTAAAAGTTCTGCCAATATTTCATTATTAATATTGAGCTTTCGCTCGCTCATGCTTAATAGTCTATCTGCGAGTGTTTGCTCATAACCGGCAAGGCGCGCAAAATAAAGTCGCTCTTTAAACAGTTGCAGTGGTTTATTTTCGCCCACGCTTTCATGGTTTTGCAAATAACTGAGCGCTGTATGTACATTAAAGTCATCACTAAACGGGCTTAGCGTACTGGGTACATTGCCATCTAGTTTATTAAAGTCACTGTTGCGCAAGTTAAAAGGATTGCTCCAGTCAACCTCATTTAAAGTTAGGCAGCTATGCTGACTTTGCTGCGATAAGCACAGTAATAAAATAATATAAAACAGTTCATTATGAGGTTGCTCAATGTCATTAGCACACAGTAATTCAGCGAGTTTAACATCAACCACACGTAGTCGGTTTTGTGCTAATAAATACTCAAGTAACGGGACTTCGATAATAGTATTATTTAACACAATGTCCTCTAATGGGACATCTTGTGCTACATTTTTTGAAGTAAGAGGCTCTACGGCTTCATTATTAAGTGTCTCGTCTATATCGTCAAACAAGCCAGGTTGCTCATTTAAATCGCTCATAGCATGGCTCCTTGGCTAAATAAGCCATCTAAAATAATCACTTGTTCTTCAGTTAGCTTTTTAAAGTACACGCCTTGCCCTGCCGGCATCCCACGTAAAAACGTGTAATACACGCCGCCTAAATGAGTTTCTATTGAGTAATCAGCTATACGTTGTTTTAATAAACGATGCAGCGCTACCGTGTAGATTAAATACTGTAAATGATACTGATGACTGCTCATCGCTTGCTCAAGCATATCGCTCTCGTAATCAGCTGGCGTGCTACCTAAATAATTAGACTTATAATCTAAAATATAATATTTGCCTTGGTAGCAAAATATTAAATCGACAAAGCCTTTTAACAAGCCCTTTACGTGCGAAAACTCAAGCTTACTTTGTGTAAAACCAAAATGTTTAACCAGCATTTCGTTTAGCTTTGGTGCACTTAAGCTCTCAAGAGGTAAATTAAATTCCATTTCGACTAGGCAATCTTTGGGTGTAAGCACACCCAATGAAAGAAGGCTTTTTTCTAAAGAACTGTTATCTAGGGGGCACGCAAGAACATCAAGTACCCACTTTTCAGCCACTTCTCGCCATTGATCACCTATGTGGTACTTTTCAAGGCTGCGCTTAACTACTTCAGATAAGTTTTGCTCGGTATTAGTTGGGTGAACTATTGGGCTAGTAAAATCTATTTGTTCAAATATTTCGTGTAAACAGCTACCAGGCTTTGCCCCTTTAGGAAAACTATAAGGTGATGGTAGTTCGTCCTCTTGCACTGCAAACTCGTCTTTTTCGTGATCTTCATCACTTCGCCCTGGGGCTAATTGGTCGCTGTGCTTTTTAAAGCTCAACGCACTAAAGCTGGTTGCTCGCCAGTTACGTTCAATATTTGCTGTTACTTTATTAACACTTAACGTTTGCTGCGCACTTTCACTGTTATTAAAACAAAGTGTTCCCTGCTCTAATAATGTTTGTGAGGTAAATTGCTGATAGCTCATCGCGCTGTTAGCGTCGCAAAACTCACTTAAATGCTTGCGCCATGTTTGGCTACTGGCAAGTTCAAGCCCTGCAAATAAAACATGCCCAAGTGCACTACTTTGCATAGCCAAGCGGCTACTTTGTCCTTGCCCTATGTTATAAACACCAAGCGCACAAAAATGTACGGCGCGAGTAAGTGCTACATAAAGCAGGCGTAAATCTTCAGCTAGGCGTTCTTGTTCTGCTTTTTGAAGGGCATCTTCGTCTTTACTTAAATCGTAAACTAGCTTGCCATTATTATGATAAAGCGCTTCTTTTGTTTCGCGATAGCCACTGGCAAACGGCATAAATACCAAAGGGTATTCAAGCCCTTTTGAGGCATGCATAGTGACAATTTTAACTAAGTTGGCGTCACTTTCTAGGCGTACCTGTACTGTTTCACCGTCTTGTTGGCTTACCTTTTGTGCAAACCATCGCAGTAAACGCAGCGTGCCTTCAAGCTCTATTTGTTTTTGCTGAAGTATTTCGCCCAAGTGCCTAAAGTCCGTCAGCCAACGCTCAACGTTATATCCTAACCCTTGCCATTTAGCGCTAAGCTGGTTATGGCTCATTAAGCGCTCAAGCATTGCCATAGCGCCTTGCTTGTTCCAAATGTGGCTAAGTTGTGCAAAAAAGTTTAAGTAGTCTTGCCATTTATTTTCATCATCAGCGAGTGCATGTATTTCGTTATAACTTAAACAAAATAACGGGCCAGCTAAAACACCGCGCAGCAATGACTCGTCATATTGACCATGCAGCGCTGTTAAAAAGTTAAGTAGGTGATGGCTAAGCTCTTGGCTAAAAACGCTCTCGCGCGATAAATACACGCTGGAAATTTTGGCATCATCTAGCGCTTTTTTCATTATTTGCGCTTCAACACGGTCGCGCACTAATATACAAATATCGGCAGCGCTTACAGGGTTATTGCCAATACACGCGTCCCCCTGTTTTGCTTTTTCAAGCAGGGTCACTATTTTATTCGCAAAGTGAGTGGCTAAATGCGCTTGCCCTACACCTTTGTTAGTTGGTTTGTTTTTTTCATCGGCGGCTTCATCTACAAATACATTAAATTCGAATGCGGTAGCGGGTTTGCCATCAATTAAAAAAGAGTCATCCGCTTTTTTACCTTTAGCAGCCACTGCGTTAAACGGTATGGCGTCGTTATAAATAAAGCTATTAGCGTGTTTGCCAAATAAACTATTAACGCTATTTACTATATCGGTGCTTGAGCGAAAGTTAGTACCCAGCGTAAATTGCTGATCAATCTGTACAGCTTCTTTTGCGCCAATGTATGTAAAAATATCTGCGCCCCTAAAGCCATAAATAGCCTGCTTGGGGTCACCTATCATGGCAAGCGTGGTATTTTGTTGCCCATAAATTTTACTAAAAATACCGTACTGAATCGGATCGGTATCTTGGAATTCATCAATCATGGCAACCGGAAACAACTGCGCAATTTTTTGCGCTAGTACGTCGCCTTGCTCGTTATTAAGCGCACTGTGTAAATTAGTCAATAAGTCATCTGGGGTGATAACGCTTTGCTCTTGCTTGCGCTTCACTATTGCGGCTTTTACCCAGCGTGCTGCATGTTGTACAACGGCTATTTTGAGCCCTTGGTTTATGGTGTTATTAAGGGCGGCAAGCTCGTCAAACTGACTCAGTAATGGATGCACAAATAATGGCTGATTTTTTTTATAATTGTTCACATCGCTTAAGTTTTCTGTACTCCACACTTCAAACGAATACTTGCTAGTGCCAAATTCAAAAAACAAATCGCCGCCTAAACAAAATGCTTCAAGCGCACCAAGGCTGCCTTTTCGTGCTGGCGTTTTAGACCCGCTTAAACCCGAGCTTTTAATAGCACCGATAAACTCTTGCTCTAACACCGCTTTTTTAAATGCAGGCACAAGGGTTATGTACTCGTCACGGGCTTTCCATACATCATCTAAATTTATTTGTGGCGTAATGTGCGCATTAGCTTTGTTTAAAATGCTCGCCACTTGAGCGAATAAAGACTCTGGTGCGGCAAATACATCTAAAATAGCATCGGTGCGTTCTTTATTAAGTGGGTATACAAACGCACGCCAAAAATCTTTAATGGTTTCGAGCAGTATGTCGCGCTCATCTAAAATAAATTCGAGATTAAACGCCACTCCCGACTCAAACGCATGTTGTTTTAGCATCCGCTGACAAAAGCCATGAATAGTAAAAATAGCGGCTTCGTCCATTGATTTAGCAGCTGCATCGAGCAAATCAAACGCGCGGTGCTTATCATCAATTTTGGCAATTACGCCTTCAATGAGTTCGTCGTTTGGGTCTTGCCCAAGCAATGCGTCGCGCGCAGCAATAATTCGGCTACGTACGCGGTCTTTAATTTCTTGAGTGGCAGCGTCGGTAAAGGTTACTACCAAAATTTGCTCAACACTGAGCGGCGTATTTAACTCACCTTCTATTTGCATACCTAGTAAGTAACGTAAATACAGCCCCGTAATTGTATAAGTTTTACCAGTACCCGCACTGGCTTCTATTAAACTTTGACCAATGAGCGGCATAGTAAGAGGATTAAGCGCTTGCATGGCCACTCTCCTTTGCGTGTTCAAATAAAGGCGTGAGCAATTTATCACTCCATTTTATAAATTCTTCTTGGCAGTCGTTTAGCGATTGCACCGTTAAGCGAATATACGGGTTTTCGCCCTCGCCTCGCCCTATGTATTGCGGGCTAAATTTGCTCATTGCTTTTGTTATATCGCCGCCGCTTTTAACGTATTCATAACCACTTACCGGAAAGAACGGCACAGGCTCCGCGCGCAGCGCTTTGTATAACTCAAACCAATCAAGTAACAATGCATCGGCATCAGCTTTATTTATTGGCGCAAAGGTAATTTGCTTATCAAGCCCAAGTAACAATGTTTCTACTTGTTGATCCATACTTTGCGCTGCGAGGTGATAAATAAAGCCTTTAATTAAATCTTTCGCTTTAATACTCGCACTGCGGTAAAACACTTGTTTTTGCAAATACACATGATTGAGCCAGCCCTCTATTTTAGTGCCTTCAATGGTAAGCAAAACTTCTATTGGCTCACTTTTCCCGCCTTTAATGTGCTCTTTTACTTGCCCTGCAAGCGCGTCAACTCGGTGCTCCATACTCTCAAATATGAGACTGCCTACATTGGCTTGAGGTAACTCACCCCGCTGCAGTATTTGCTCGGTACTTAGGGGTTGCTCGTTTATATTGGCTTTAAGTATTTCATCAAGGTAAAAATAACGGCGCAGCGCATCTAGGCTAAAGGGTTCTTCGTCTTTTGCTACTTCGTTAAATTGTGGCAGGCGTAAGCCCAATGTTTGTTGATAAAAGCTCTCTTGTGCGCTGCACACACTTCTAATAAACACATCAAGATCTAGCTGATCTGGCACAGTCACATCAAGCGCAATAACTGGCTCTGCTTTAATTGACTCACTTGGCAGCCAAATTGGATTGTAACTGTGGTTGCTCAGCACAGTATTTGCTTGCTCATCGGCTAAATAGTAATGGCTATTAAAGGGCTGTAAATGCTGCTGATTAATTAGATATGCGGGCAGCGTTTTTTCACTCTTTTCGCTTAATACAAAACTACGCCCAATATATTCTAACAGCTCGCTTACAAGGGTTGATGGCATGCGCGGTTGGTTATCAAAACACGAGCGACCAATGTAACTCATGTATAAGTTGTCGCGGGCACTCAGTAGCGCTTCTAAAAATAAGTAGCGGTCATCTAATTTACGTGATCGGTCACCTTTTTGCTTTTTAGAATAAGGCACTAAGTCAAAACCAATAGGCTGTACGTTACGCGGGTAGTCAGCATCGTTTAAGCCCAGCATGCATACCACTTTAAATGGTACGGCGCGCATGGGCATAAGCGTACAAAAGTTTACTTGCCCAACCAAAAACCGCTGCCCTACGCCTTTTTCTTGAATGCCTTGTTTAACTAAGTAACTAACAATACGCTGCGAAACTGCTTTACTGTAATCGCCGTTGTCGTGGTGTTTTTGTAACTCTTCGAGCACGTTTTGAAGTACTAATAAATCCCAGCTGTCGTCGCTTTCACTTTCGTATATGGCGTTTAATAGCTCGCTTAAAATATGCGCTTTATTAGTGAGCGTATCATCGGGCGTTAGCTGCTCTTTAAAGCTTTGCAGTACATCAATAAAATGCACGAGCTTGTTAAGTGTATCAAGCGCCATGCCTTCTACTTCATCAGCGCTGTAAATACCGTTAAACGGGCATTGTTCGTCGCGCATGGCTATACCAAGCAGTAAACGGTTGAGCCCATGTTGCCAGGTATTTAAATCGATAGCGGGTAAATCAAAGCTGCTTTTATGCGCTGCGTTTATACCCCATTTTACCCCTACACGTTCAAGCCAATATTGAATTTGCTCGTATTCGTGCGCTTCAAGCCCAAACTTTTCGGCTATTTGCGTCACTTGTAATAAATCGAGAATATCCGACACACCAAAGCGCGAAAACGGTAAGTTAGCTAAACTCGCAAATGAACTAAGGACAGGCTTTTCTTGCTCTATGGCTAAATCGGCCAATGCGTACGGAATAAAACGGCTGCCTTGTGCCCCGCCAAAAACGGCTTCAATGTAGGGGCTGTAAGTGCCTACATCGGGCATCATGACAATTATGTCTTTGGGAGTAAGCGTTGGGTTTTGATTAAATAAGTTAAGTAAGTAGTCGTGCAAGCGCTCAACTTCTCTGAGCGGTGTATGGCAATCGCTGAGCGTAATACTGGTGTCGGTTGCGCTGATTGGTAATTTACCTTCGTCGTTTATGAACCACTCTTTGTTATCGGTCAGTGATTCACCTTTAAACGCAAGCTGATAAATCTCGCTTTGTACTTGCCCTAGTAAGGTGTCGTCAAACACATCAATAAAACCATCAATCCAACGGGCATCTAACTGTACAAGTTGTTCAAAATAGTCGCGGCCTAATTTACCCCACGACGATAACAACGGATTACCAATAAAGTAGTATTCTTCATCTGGATTGGTTTGTTTTTTTTGTTGCGCTTCCACCAGCGGCATTTTAGCGTATTTAGCGCTTATTTTAGCTGCTGTTTTTTCATCTATGATATCGCCCCAGTAGTGCTCACTTGGGTTAAAAAAGAATAATATAACCTCTGTTTTTTTACTCAGCGCTTCAAATACGTCTAGCTGGGAGCTGGCAATCGCCGATATACCAAATAAGCTAATGCGTTGGGGCAGTATGCTATTATCCATAGTCTCAAGGGCTGCAAGTAACTGCCCTTGCATATTAGCGCGATGAAATTGGCTTTGCCCAAGGTCTTGGCTTAGTTTTACAATGCGTCGCCATAAGTCAGGTTGCCATGGGGCAATGGCTACATCTACGTCATCAAGCTCATCTTTGCCGCTATCCCATGTGGCTATCCAGTGCGGTCGGTACATTAAATATTGGTCGTACACATCGGCTATTTTTTCGCACAGCGCAAAGGTTTTTTGCCCGTCAATATCGCCCTCTAAATAGGTTTTTAGCGGCAAATAAAGCGGTTCATCAATGCAGGTTGGTAAAATTGCAAACAGTTTCCAAGCAAGGTTGGGCTTATTAAATGCCGACTCTTTAGGAACATTTGGCAGTAATTGCTGATACAACTGCCAAATAAAACTCGACGGCAGCGGAAAATCTACCTGCGCTGCAACCCCTAAGTTTTCGCTCAAACCTATTTTTAACCACTGCGACATACCCGGCGATTGCACTAGCACCACTTCTTTGTCGAACGGGCTTTGCAATGGGTTTATTTTTAACAGCTGGTGGAACTGCGCTTGCAGGGCTTCCATCCGGTTTGATTGAATAATATTTAGCATATAACACTGACCTTGCTTGAGATAAAACCAGTGTAAGATATTTTCAATATTAGGGGTAGCGCAAACAAGTAATTGATATTAATAAATCAGAGAGTTAGCAAGTAATTTAAACGCACAGCATTAATTTTGATCACTGCGCGTTTTTGTTTATAGAGTAATGTTATTTATAAGGGCTAATACTTGATAAACTAAAGTCACTTTGCATTATTACTTCGCCATCAATGCCTTTTAATTTAAGTGAAATAGTGGGATCAATTTGCTGCCAGTCTATGCTTAAATCACCATAATTTACGTTATGGGTAAAATTCCCTACTCGGTGTTTGTTAGGGCTTACGTCTTTCCACTTTTCAGTTAAGCCAGAGCTGGTCATCTCAATTAATGGGTAATCAAGGTTTTGCTGATACTTAGATATTTCACCCCAGTGTGTGTCACCGCTTATAATCACTACCCCATTTACTTTATGCTTTTTAATCAATGCAAATAAACGGTTTCTATCATCAGGAAAGTTTGCCCATGACTCCCAACCTGTAAAATCGGGTAAAAGCTGTAAGCTTGAGGCAATTAGCTTTACTGCTGCGGGCTTTTTAAGCTCTTGCTCAAGCCATTGCCACTGCGCTTCACCTAGCATTGATGCGCCCTTCACTTCACTGGGACTATACGGGCCTTGGTTATTAAGTTTGCGCTTAGTGTAGTATTCAAGCTCACCTACATGGTTTAGCGCATCACGGTTCCAACGTAAATCAGGCATTATTACTTGTATGGTTTGCTCATTTTCACCATATATGTACGAGGTATAAATTCCATCAGGGCGAGTGCGACGCGCTGAGTTTACAGGTTCATCCCAAAAATTAAGCATAATTTGGCGTGATTGCTCTTTATGCGGATACTCTTTACCTGCATCGTTTTGGCCATAATCGTGGTCATCCCACATAGCAATAATAGGCGTTTGCGCTTTTAACGTTTTAAAACCAGGCTTTGCCCCTAAACGTTGGTACTTATCGGCAAGTACATCCATATCGTTGGTATCGCCGTAGATATTGTCACCCAAAAATATAAACAAATCGCCTTTCTCTTTGTTAATTGCATTAAATATGGGTATCTTTTTATCTTGATGCCCACACGAACCAAATAGAATTTTAGATGGCGCGGCAGTAACACCTGTACTAATAACCAAACTCAACACCAAGGCAAATAGGGTTAATGGTTTTAATAGGTTCTTCATTTTAAAATCTCGCTAATAGCAGGCGCCATATTTGAATTTATTTCATTTGGGTTCTGCCCAAGCGCCTTTAAAACGGTCGCCGCTATTTGCGCTTGTTTAAGCTCATTTTTAGTTTTAATTAAGCCACTACCTTTTATTGCAGGACCAATGGCCGCAAGCCAAATATGTTCAGAGCCGACAATTCCTTCTGGGTAGGTATTTTCACCTAACTCTAGCTCAGCAAGTGCACGTTTAGAGCTGTGATGTTGCCAATCGTTGGCATTATTGCCACGGCCGTGATCAGTAGTAATAATTAGTGTGGTGTTATTTTTATAACCCGCTGTAGTTTGAATGGTTGCCCATAAGTCTTTTATAAACGCGTCACTTTGCCTTGCCGATTTAAGGTATTGATCGTAATGACCATCATGCGCAAAGTCATCGGTTTCACCTAAACTTATCACTAACAACTTAGGCTTTTTAGCCAACATATACGCTTTAGCAAAGCGATATGTAAAACTGTCTAGTCGTACGTTATACCAAGGACTGGGGATTTCGTTTTGTAGCGCATTTAACAGTGGCGCATCTGTGAATAAATTCTCTTCAATTGACATAAAACCTGCATTTACATACACGTTACTGCGCTTAGTATTTACAATGTATGGGAATACATCCCAACTACCAAATAAGGCTATGCTATCTTTAAACTCAGGTAACTTATCTAAACGCTCTAAAATAGTTTTATTTGGGTTGAGCACTTTGTTATTACTATTTATATTTTCGTCAACTTCACCGGTGAGTATTTCGTTATAACCAGGGTATGAAAAATACCACGGGTTACTTACCGACATAGTAGAGCCGTTAGCTCTATCGCCAATTATAATCCCTTTTTTAGCCACTACTTGCGTTAAAAAAGGCATTAGTAATTGCTGGCGCTCATTTGCTGTTTTTGCCCAAAACTGGGTCTTTAATTGCTCTGGCTTTTTAACAAAATCAGTATTATTAATTAAGCTATTATCAGCCCCATAAAATACTTCTTGCCAGCGTACTCCATCAAGCGTTACCAGCACTACATTTTGCGCTGCTGTTGCAAAGTTACTCGCTAATACACTTAAGCTAAATAGTGTTACTTTTATAATTGTTTTCATCGCGTTTGCGCCTTTTCATATAATAAAGCCCATCAATGATGGGCTTTATTTTAATTCAATTACTAAAACTTAATTAAAAGTCAGCGGTAAATGTAACTGCTGCGGTGCGTGGCGCGCCAATGTAATAAGTAGCGCCGTTACCAGTACCACCTGCTAAGTAGCTTTTGTCAGTAACGTTATAAACAACAAACGATACGTCAATGGCTTTAAACGGACCTGCATCTACGTCAGTTGAATAACCTGCATTAAAATCAAGTACGGTGTAGCCGTCTACTTTATTACGCGTGCGATTGTCTTCGTCTTGCCATGCACCTAAGCGCTCACCGGTGTATTTAGCGGATAAACCAACACGAAAGCCATCGCTAAAGTAATCGGTAGATACCACAAATAAATCTTCTGATGAATCTATTATGCTGTCGCCTTTTCTAAAGCTCGGTGCTACCTCATTACCACTTTCATCTCTTAATATTACACCCTGTGAATCGTATGCATTTGGATCATCGGATGAATACTCAGAACTGCTATTAGTATACGACGAGTACACGCTCCAGCTTGGTGTTAACATATAGCTTGCTGCAAGCTCAAGCCCATTTGAGTCAATACCCCCTACATTTACGTACGAGCCATTCGTACCAATGGTGTAATCAATGCCGTCTGTGCCACTACCAGGGGCAATAAAGGTAATGCGGTTATCAAACTTAACACTGTAAGCCGTTGCTGTAAGGGTTAATCTGTCGGCTTGGTAACGTACACCAAAGTCGATGTTGTCGGCAGTTTCTGGCTCTATGTTTGTAAGTGTTGAGCTATCTCGCTCAAGCACACCGTCTTTTATTGCTGAAAAATTCTCGCTGTAACTAGCAAATAATTCTGTGCTGTTATTTAGTTGATACAATACGCCACCGCTAAATAACACGTCTGAGTCGCTATCTACTTTATCTGATCTTTCGTTAGCAAAGTGGTCATACTTTTGTAATTCAACTAAATACTGTTTTGCACCAATATTTAATGTTAAGTCACCAAAATTAATCGAGTCTTGTAAGTACCATTTGAATGTATCGGTATCAAAAGTGTTTTTGTATTGTGTCCAGTAAGGCGTGCTATCAAAGTGATGATAAATACGCGCGTCAATTACTTTGTGCCAATCACGCGATTCATCACGCTCACTTTGCTCATACCAAAAGCCCGCTTCTATATCGTGATCACCAAATGTAGCTTGGTAATTTGCCGTTACACCTAAACGATCTTTGTTGTAATGCGTATGGCGGTAAGACATAACCGGCGTTGCTGTTGCATCGTAACACGCAGGATTTAAACCAGGACCCGACTCCCATGGCCAGCTCAAACTTTGCGTACAATCGGCATTGGGTGCAAGCGGGTTGCCTTCACTATCAGCAAAACCATAAGAGCCTGCATTAGTGCCACCCTCAGTTGTTGGGTCGCCATTTTCATCAACAGGCGTTGTTAAATAAGGTGGGATCCAATCGCCGCGACCTGAATTTTTATGATAATAAGGGCTAACAGTTAATAATGAAGTTGCTGAAATCGCGTATTCAAATTTTAAATAGCCTAAGGTATTTTCACGAAGCGTTCCCCAACCTTCTGCAAACATTTGGTCAAAGTGCGGAACTCCCGTCCAATTCCATGTTAGCTGATCCCAATCGGGTGTTTGTTCAAACTGCTCAAGGCTTACGCTGTTATAGTTTGTCTCGCTTACATCATCGTAAGATAAACGACCAGTGAGCGTTAAATCGTCAAAATTAGATACAAACTTAAGCTCAGCGTGTTGGTTGTCTTTGCCCCCATTACTGCCTGAACCAATCCAGCGGCTTGTATCTGTTTGCGAGTAACTTACGTACGCTTGTGTGTTATTAAAAACAGTGCCTGTTTCGTGTTTAATATAATAACGCGTGGCATCGTGGCTGCCTGATGTATAAGCAAAGGTAGTGCCTTTTTCAAGGCTTGGGTCTTTACTTACAAAGTTAAATGTCCCGCCTAGTGCTTCAAGTGAAGCCGACTTAATATCAGACGTACCTTGACCTACTTCTACTGTTGCTAAATTTTCGCTCTCCAAGTAACGGTTAGCTTTAGCACCACCGCCGTAATTAGAGCCACCATTGGGAATGCCATCAACGGTCATACCTAATTGTTGTTGGTTTCCATCAATACTAAAACCACGCATAGTGATTGTAGTAGACCAATCGTCGCCACCAAATGCATCACCTTCGTTTATGCTAATCCCTGGTAAATTATCAATAACCGATAATATGCTCGATACCGAACTTTGTTGCTCAAGCATTGCAGGCTCAATAACATTGTTAGCGTAGCTAGTTGGTTTAGCAACCACGGTTACTTCTTCTATGGTGTTGTCGTTAGCATAAGTAGATGTTGATACCGCCATAGCAACTGCCATGCTCAATAGCGATTTGTTTTTTAAAGCGTACATTGTTGTCCCGTTTAGTTTTAATTATGAAATATGAAAACGCGGACAGTATGAATTTTAAATATGACAACGAGGATGAACTTTATTTACATAAAGGTTAAACAAATATGGAAGATTTATGGCGAGAATATGTACAAAAAAAGACACCCAAAGGTTTAGCTTAAGGTGCCTTAATCACTAAATATAATACTTAGCTGTTACTTTAATTCAGCTAGCATTTCATCGCTGTAAGGTACTAACTCTTCACCGTTTGCAATTTTGCTAATGTAATCTGGGTTTGCGATAAGTGGGCGACCAATAGCGATTAAATCAAACTTAGCATCGTTAATTGCCTCTTTTGCTGACTCAAAAGTATAGCTGCCTACGCCTACTAATGTACCTTTGTAGCCTGCACGTAAAAATTCAGACGTCGTTTTACCTTCAAGCGAATCAAACGTTGAACTGTCGTCAAAAATACCGCCGTGTAAATATGCTAAATCTCTCTTCTCAAGCTCTGGTAATAAGTAATCAAATACCGCTTTATCACGGTTATCTTCGCTCATATTAAAATAAGCACCCGGTGTAACACGTAAAGCAGTACGCTCATTACCTACAGCGGCAATAACTGCATCGGTTACTTCTAATGCAAAACGCGACATATTTTCAGGCGTTTGACCGTATTCGTCGCTGCGCGTATTTGCAGCGTAATGTAAAAACTGGTCAATCAAATACCCGTTAGCACCGTGAATTTCTACCCCGTCAAAACCCGCTTCAATCGCATTTTCTGCCGCTTTTGCGTAATCAGCTACTAGGCCCTTAATGTCATCTATAGTCGCTGCTTTTGGTGTGATATATGTAAGCTCACGCATACGAGGTACAGAGCCTTCAACGCCAATTGCCGATGGTGCCAGTACATCGCCATCAAAAAAGTGAGGATGTGCAACACGGCCAACATGCCAAAGCTGTGCAAACATTTTGCCGCCATTAGCGTGCACTGCATC
This sequence comes from Pseudoalteromonas sp. SR43-3, assembly GCF_014163875.1. Taxonomy (NCBI): domain Bacteria; kingdom Pseudomonadati; phylum Pseudomonadota; class Gammaproteobacteria; order Alteromonadales; family Pseudoalteromonadaceae; genus Pseudoalteromonas; species Pseudoalteromonas sp. SR43-3. The sequence goes on from NZ_JACJEC010000007.1 coordinate 112,775, forward strand.
AGTTACTTTTTTCCAACCTTGAATTTGCTCACTGGTAAATAAACCTGGTGTATTTGGGTAACCTTGCGCGTCTGGACGAATAATAGTTGCTTCGCTAATAATTAAACCGGTTTCGGCACGGCGAGCATAATATTCAACCATATCTTGTGTTGGCACTAAGTTATCGTCAGCCATACAACGCGTTAATGGCGCCATAAGTACGCGGTTTTTAAGCTCAATCGTATTATTTAGTTTAAACGGAGCAAGTAAATCAGTAGTCATTTTTCAATCCTTCATTAAGTATATGCTTACTACAATGTGGCCTTTTTACAAACATTCAAGCTTATTTTGAATGATCGCTCAAATTAGTTGTGATTTATACTGCTCAATATACAAATTAGATCTGCATTGCTGAAATTAAATAGCAACTTTTCAACACTCTGTCATATAACTCGATATACTTGTGTGCATATAATTGAGATATAGTAATTAAGAGTGAGCTAATTATGACAACGCCAAATTTAAGCGAAGAACAAGCAGTAATTTTAGGGCTTGGGGCAAAAAAACGCCTAGCCTATATGTTCGAAACCGTACAACAATTTAAACAAGTATGGATTTTAAACGACGATGATGGCTGCGTTATGCTTGCCAACGAAGATGACGACTGCGTACCAGTTTGGCCAACTCGCGAATTTGCAGAAGCATGGGCAACTGGCGAATGGGCTGGCTGCAGCGCTAAAGCAATTCCACTTGCTGATTGGTTTAGTCGCTGGACACCAGGCCTTGAAGAGGATGATTTACTTATTGCTGCCTTTCCTACTGAGGAAGACGACGGCACGATATTGTTTTCAGACGAGTTTGAAAAACAATTAAGAGCACCGAAGAAAAAATATTAAGGTTCAAAGCCTAAATACTCAGAGTTATTAATTTATAAACGCGGCACTTAATTTAGTGCCGCGTTTTTATTGGCAATTTCTAAAATCCAAATAAGCCTGCGTAATAGCATCTGGACTTTCTACTTGCGGATAATGCCCAAGCTCTACAAACTCTTGTACGCGCGCATTGGGAATAAGCTTTTTATAATGTTCAATCATGTGCTTACCAGAGATAGGATCTTCTGCGCCTGCTATAAACGTAAGTGGTATATTGCTATTTATGATGGCACCCACCCAGCGTTCTCGGTTTTGCTGCCTCTGCTTTATATAGCTAATGAGTTTAGGCATAACGGCTAAACCATCTTTATAAATTAGCAACTCCCAAAGTGTGTCTACCACTTGTTTTGAGGGCGGTGTACTTTTACTAAAAATAGTCACTAAATTATTGGCAAATTTTTGTTTATTCATTAATTTTGGCACTATCCAACCTAGCTTTGAAAGTAAAAGCTTTTGTATAAATAATGGTTTATGCACCTCAGGAAATAACCCACCATTTAAAAAACACACGCTGTTTATCTTAAAGTCACTTTGGCTAACTACTTGCCTTGCTAATAACTCTTGAGCCACTGTATCGCCATAGTCATGAGCTAAAATATGTACGTCATTAATATTTAACGTTTTTAAAAATTGGGTATATAAGTCGGCTTGTTCGGTAATTTTATAAGTAGCGTTTATTGGTTTATCTGACAAACCAAAACCTAGCATATCGAGCGTAATTACAAAATAATGTTCACTAAGTGTTTGCCACATACCTTCCCAATCCCAGCTAGCACTTGGAAAGCCATGTATTAAAAGCAGCGCAGGCTTAGTTATATCACCAGCTATTTTTGTAAATATTTGATGGCCAGAAATATGAGTGAATTGGCCCTGCGATTGCCACTGTTGAAGAGAAAACATATATTAGCTTTATTTTTATTATCTATTTGTTAGTTTTATCATAGTGGTAATTAATAAAGGAAATAAAACCAATGTATAAATTTGCATTGGCTTATTAAACGTTATTTTAAAATTTGATAGTGTAATCTACATAAACTCGGTGGTCGGCTCTGTCGCCTTTAACACCATCAACGCTGCCTGATTTTTCGGTTGTATAATCTACAAATAACCAGCGCAAACTTAAGCCTTTTATTTTCTCAACTTTATAGCGCGTATCTACAGCCCAATATTTTTCATCAGCTGTGCCAGCTAACTTACCCAGCGCAGAGTTTTCAGCATCGCTACCGCTTGTGTAGTAAAACTTTGTTGTTAAACCTGGCGATACTGCTTTTAAATCAATGCCAAAACGTGCCTGCCACGTTGCCTCGTTTTGATTTGTTAAATCGGCACCAATCAATGAGCGAGTTGGAAATGGGTTTGTACCATGATCGCCACTAAAGTTATCTTCAATCCAAGCATCACTTACCTTAGTAAATGCCGCACCTACACTCCAAATATCTTTTTTCCAATCAGCATCTAAGTAATAGGCAAATCCATCGTTTTCACTTTTAGTTAAACCTGTTAAAGCATCAGGTGCATCCTCATCATCTAAATCACCGCCCTCTGCGCCTGTTACAAATAAATCACCATCATCTTGTGAGGTAAATATGCCAGTTGAAAGGGTTAACTTACTTTGCTCAAGTTTAATGTCGTAACTGATTTTTAATCCCATTTTACTTAGATAATTGTGCGAATTTAAATATTCAGCCTCTAATGTTATGTCGTCTTTTTTATGCTTAGCACCTACGCCCCAAATTACGCTAATGGCGCCAGGTGCCGATTGGTCGGTAGAAAAGTCTTCCCATCTTTCATCATGTCGACGGCTCCATTTGTCGTATACGTAACCATATAATTTAGTGTTGCCGATTTTATAGTCGCCAAAAACACCTCGAAAAGTATTAGGAATAGCACGGCTGCCTGAGCTTTTTAAAAGCATGCTTTTGGTTTTTTGCCCACCTACTTTAACGTGACCGTTTTTGCCCAATTTAAAATCTAAAAAATATTGACCAAATTTAGAAAAGCTATCGTCTACTCCACCACTCTCATTACCTGCTGGTAAAATATTACCTGCGGCTGAACCTGTAGAGTTAATATTCATTACGGTGTAAGTCGATACACCCACACTCAATAAATCATTTATATAACCTGATGTGTAATTGAGCTCTATACCTTGAGCAAAAGTTGAATCGTCACTTGCGTCGTTATCGTAGTCACGGTCGAAATAAATTGATCTAAGTTTTAAATTAAATTCATCTTGTTCTGTCAGCCCATTAACAGCGGCATACGAAGGAATAGAAATGCATGTTAATACTGCGCCTGTTGCCGCAAGTAATTTAGATACTCGGTGAGCCATAGTTATCTCCGTTACCTTGTTTTTGAAGTTTTTACTGTGCAGCACATAGGGATGTGTATGCTTTTTGACCTACACGGCAAACATGTCATAAGGTAATTACATTTCAAGTAATTACCTTTCTTTCATGCTAGTAAATATAGAACAATATAAATTTATAATGTTTTAATTTTTATATTATAAAATAGTAAGAGTTTGTTTTATTTCGGATGAATTGTAAAAATTGGTAAAGATTACCTCTTACTCACTCGTATCTAAGTCGCTAATTTTATTTAAAAAAGCCTCATAATATTAATTAAATTTTACTTGATTTAAACTTACCTAAGTAAAGTTATGAGCAGCTGATTTCTTCTAAAAATCAATAGGCACAAAAACCAGCGCCTTTTGCTACTACTTTTGTTGGTATCTATAAAGTGATGCAGAATTTATAAATTATCATATTTATATGTATTTTAATTTTATCTTGAGGCTTAAAATCAACTTTTTAGACTCCCCCTACTCTAAACCTCTATAAAATATATACATTCCAATTAATAACAAAGTTGTGTCTTGAATAATAGGTGCTATATTTATCACGTTATTAAAATAGAAACACACTTACTGCGACTCATGAAAAAGGATTAATTAATGATTCAAGCACGACCGGTTAATAAAGGGTTATTAATCTCACTGCTTCCTCACGTCATTTTATTAGTTGCGGGCATTATACTTACCTACTTTGCTCATATTAAACACCAAGAAGCCATAAAAAATACAATAAACAATGCGCTTGATAACCGCCTCTCATCGCTTTCTACAGGTATTAACAGCAGGCTCGATTTGTATCAATATGGGCTGTTTGGTTTAAAGGGCTTTGTACATGGGATAGGTGCAAATAACTTAAACTATCAAGCCATAACTAACTACTCTGGGAGCCGTAACTACGCTAAAGAATTCCCTGGAGCTAATGGTATTGGCTATATAAAAAAAGTTGGCGTTGAGCAATTAAATAAATTTTTGAATGATGCAAAAAACGATAGACCCGATCAGACATTTAATTTGAATACACTCGTAGCGACTAGTGATGAGCATTTTATAATTCAATATATTTTTCCTGAGCAAAAAAACTTACAAGCAATTGGATTAGATATTGGATCTGAGAGCATGCGCAAACAGGCAGCACTAAATGCTGCCATAAATAATACAACCCAATTAACGGCGCCACTGACTTTAGTACAAGCGAATAAACTCTCGCAACAAGGCTTTTTAATATTAGTGCCAATATATAAAACCATTACTATTTCTGATAATAAAAAACAGCGCCTTAATGAGCTTTTAGGTTGGGCATATTCGCCGTTGTTAATTGATAAAATTTTAGACTCACTTTCACACCTTGATGAAAATCAACTAACGATAAGTGATATAAATAACAATATTGAGACTGACTTTTTTAGTTATGGCATAAAAAGTAAAACTAACGATTATCAATTAACTAAAATTATAAAGTTAATGGGTAGAACGTGGAAAATTACCATTGATGCCTCAGACGCCTTTATTTACAACCTTCATCTCCCTAGTCGGTATCAAGCCATTGTTAATGGCTCTTTCGCCACTGTTGTCTGTATGTTTGTAGTTTTTTTAATGCAATTGTTTATTTTTAGAAGAAACCAAAGAATTAAGAGAAAAACACTTCAGGCTAAAAAAAATAAACTCGCATTGCAGCAAGCAAATTTAAAACTAGAAAGCGAAGTTAAACAACGTACGCAAGAAATAGCCGATATGAGCATGCTCCAACAAAGTATTTTAAACAGTGCTAGTTATTCAATTATAGCGACCGACACAAGCGGCTTAATCACTCTATTTAATCCCGCCTCTGAAAAGTTATTAGGCTACAAAGCGCAAGATGTTATTGGCATTAAAAACCCAGGCATATTTCATTTAAAAGAAGAAATTATAAAAAAGGCTAAACTACTTAGTGTTGAATTAAATAAACCTGTCACCCCTGGTTTTGAAGTATTTATCTTAAAAGCAACAGCAACAGAGCCAGATATTAATCAATGGACATACATTTCTTCTACAGGCGAGCAAATACAAGTTAATTTAAGTGTCACTTCGTTGTTAAATAACGAAGGAGACACCGTTGGCTACTTAGGTATTGCTTACGATTTAACAGAACAAATTGACCACGAGCAAGCCCTTGGTCACTCAAAAGAACTTGCTGAGCAAGCATCGCAAGCAAAGTCTGAGTTTTTAGCAAATATGAGCCACGAAATACGAACCCCGATGAACGGTATACTTGGCACATTACAACTATTACAAGAACAACCGCTTAATGAAAAATCAAAAGAGTATTTAAAAAAATCACTGTATTCAACTCGAGCTCTCACCACCATTATTAACGATATTCTTGATTTTTCTAAAATAGAGGCCGGCAAGCTCTCATTAGAGCATAAGCCTTTTGATTTTTTTGAACTTATTCATCACTTAGAGTCAGACCTAGGTGTGCAAGCAACAGATAAAAACATTTACCTTAAATTTGTGATTGATATTGAGCACAAGCATTGGGTGGGCGACCCAGTTAGACTCAGGCAGGTATTTTTAAACTTAATATCTAACGCGATTAAGTTTACATCTCAAGGTGGCGTTACAGTAACGTTTAGGCTAACCGACGAAAACAAAATATGTTGTTGTATATCAGACACCGGAATTGGAATTTCTGAGCAGGCAATTGATCGATTGTTTGAGCGCTTTGAACAAGCTGAGCAATCAACCACGCGTGAATATGGTGGTACGGGCCTTGGCTTACCCATCACTAAATCATTAATAGGCCTGATGAATGGCGAAATTAAAGTAACAAGCCAGTTAGGTTCAGGGAGTCAGTTTTATGTGTACTTACCATTAAAACAAGCGCAGGTGGATGACAGCACATTAATAACTAAAAATATTGAGCTTCCTGACCTATCTGGAAAAATTATTTTATTAGCTGAAGATAATAAAATAAATCAGCTTGTTGCAGCTGCGATGCTTGAACCAACTAAAGCCACCATTATTATTGCCAACAATGGTTTAGAAGCGATTTCATTATACGAGTTACACAAACCAGACATTATTTTTATGGACATTCAAATGCCAAAAATGGATGGTCTTCAGGCATGTAAAATAATTAAGACACTTAATAGCGAACAAATTGTTATTGCATTAACTGCTAATGTTTTTACAGAACAAAAAGAAATATACAGGCGGTTATTTGATGGTTACGTTTCAAAACCAATCGAGAAACATGAACTTGTCGGCATGTTATCGACACTTTGCTTAGTAAATAATTAGTCATTCTGAAGGCATTAAAAAACCCAGTTATTGTTACCTTTCGATATTAATAACTGGGCTCTAAGAATAATGGTGGGAGAGGGAGCCTTAAAAGCACAACATCCCACTGATTAATAACAAAAAATACCGTTAAAAATAAAACCAAGGAATACCAATAGGTATACTAAAAGCTATTTATCTTTAAAAATAACTAAAGCGGTCGAAAAAACTCAGCTCGTCCTACTCTCCCAAAGCAGACAACAACCTAGTAATCTTACCATCAATAGTCGATAAGTCTTCTCTTATGGCTTTAATATTAGAGCTATCATCAAAAGCTCTCTGTTTGTGTTTGTAAGGTTCTTGTACTTTTGTATCTTTAGAAATCAGCTTAGGATTTTTCCTAGCGTAATTTATTAGCTTTTCAATATATTTAGATTGGGATATTTCATCCGCGTCACTAAGCGCCTTTAGTTTATCACGCGCTGATCTAGACACCTCCAGCTGAAGTTTACACACTTTATTAGAGGTATTTTTTAAGCCTCTTTCATAGCTTTTCCATGCTTTATAGAGCTTATCAAGGTTAACTTTTTGACTATCTTGATTATCACTTATACGTTTTATTTCATCTCTAATAAAGCTATCTAATGTGGCATCTGGAAATTTAAAATAATTACTATAACTGTCATAGTGACATGCTAGCCAGTTACGCAAGTCTTCGTTATCTTCCTTGACCCAAGTCAAAATTTTCTTGTTATAAATCCAACCTGTCATTAGTTCTTCCTTGTGTTTGTAGATTTCATCCAAGACAATAATTTAATACCTATTAGTTAGCAAATATTTCTTTGAATTTTTGCATTTCAATTAGAATCTAACTTAAACATCAATTAGCGTTTAAATACGCACTAGTTAGTGACTTACTATAACTCGAATTAAACACCAATTAGATGTTTTATTTATTTAATAAAATAACACCCTGTTATTGTGTTATAGGCTTCAAACTGGTCTACTGGTTGGTATATATACTTCATGAGTAATCAATTAAATGAATGAGTTTTTCACTTTAACCTCAAGTTTGTCAGCATATTCAAAATGGGTTTTAATTCGTTTAATTATGGATAAGACTATTGGAGATGAATTATCTAAAACTGACTTCATTGAACGAGGATGTCCATACAATAAATTTAATGTAGTTGTAGGTGAACTACTAAACATCGATGCCATTTCAAAACTCAAAGTTGAGCACCTTAATCGGGGACGACCTAAGGATTGCTACAATTTTATCTTCAATGAATTTATCGAAATGAGTAAATTAATATCTAGCGAAATGCTGGCAAAGCTCGAGAAATTTAAACTAAGGGTGCCTGTTAGATTAGTATGGTCTTTCTTTGCATTAAACCAAGATGAACATGGGTACATAGAAGGCTTTACAATGGCAAGTATAGCTAAAGCATGTGGGTTAGAATCGCCTCAGCTAAAAACGGCTATAAAGCTACTTAAAAATGGAAACTTAATAAGCCAGCCAGTAACAGGATGTACGATCAAAAAATATCACAGTTTAAAGCCAAAAGTAAGAAAAGGCTTAGTTGGTAGTGAAGCTAATAATTTAAAACGTAGTTCTGTATTTAAAATAAAAAAAGGCAATAAAGCATCTAATATATACCTGATGGTTATCCCTTTAATAATCTCACAAATTAAGAATAAAAAACCTAATTTATACACAGCGGTATTTTTACCATTATTACTCGATTCACCTCATAGAAGAGAATCTCTTTTTATGGAGTTACTTCGTCTTGAAAATAAGTGGTTAGATAGTGATACCAAGCAAAAAGATGAAATTCAATTTTTGAAACAACAGCCGACTCAAGTTTTCGATTACTTCGACGATGTTCTATTCAGGTTAGCTTCTTACGGTTTATTACGCTTACTGAATAAGACGGGACATGTACTTAAGCCTATTTCAGAAGAAGATGCTTTCAATCAGATTTTAAGTCCTGCAAACTTTGAGTTCATGGCAGCTATTCATGGCCGTTTAACCTCTGTGCTAATAGGAAGTTTCGCGAACCTACTCATTCATTATATTTTATTCAACTTATATCAGAATAAATGTGATAGCACCCTCCCTACAATCCCTAGCAAACAAGAATACTTATCATGGGTAACTAGCTTGGGTTGTACAGATAAAAATATAGATATAGAACTCATAAAAACCCCGACTAAAGCTGTATATCCAGATATAAGTTCAATTGAAAATTTAGTTATCTCTTCTAGTATCGACTTTAGTGATAAAGTTAATATTACCAATATGAACGTAGATTTTAGAGACCCAAAATCCAATTTAGAATCTGGTAAACACCCCGTATTTCAATGCGTCCCTGATTCCTTTGCACACTTTTATAGAGCAGTCATAACTTCAGAGTGATTATAAACACGTTAAACAGCACCCCAGTAGCACATTATTAAAAATAGGTATAACAAATCTGATTGATCTTTTTTCTTTAAATTTCGGTTTGGTAATATTTATAAGAGTTACTAGTAACGAAGTCATTATCACAACAAATACCAATTAAAAAACTACGACTCATACACCTGATATGAACCAATACATAACAGGAGAAAGATAATGACTAACCCAACCCAATACCCAGTAACAACAAACCCTACATACAAGCAATATCAAACACTCGCTAGAGTAGATCAGCGACTAGTTATTCCCTACTTAAATGCTATTGAGAAAGTAATGCATGCTGCATGTAGTGAACATAAAAGAACGTTTGCAGTCAGAATTGATTTAAGGCTACCTGCTTATTCAAATACAGTTGATTTAGATAGCAATAAAATTATTACACGATTTATTGCTTCTCTTGAGGCGCAGATTAAAGCAGATACAAAACGTAAAGTTCGTGATGGTAAAACTCCACATCCATGTAATATTAGATATATTTGGACTAGAGAGAAGGACGAAGCTCACCATCAGCATTATCATCTTGTACTGTTTTTCAATAAGGACCGGTACCACTGTACGGGTAAAATAAATATAGAAAGCGATAACTTGTTTACCCGAATAGCTAAGGCCTGGGCAAGTGCGTTGTCCTTAACGCTGAATGAAACGATGGAATTAGTTCATTTGCCTGATAATGCACACTATTACCTTGACGCTAATAACCCTAATTTCGCTCAAAACTTCCATGCTCTTTATTGTCGAGTAAGTTACTTCGCCAAACTTAATACTAAGCATTACGGCTTAGGGCAGCGTTGTTTTGGTTATAGTCAGAGGTGATACTTTAACTAAGACCTGTGCTTCTCATAAATTGTTCTAACGCGCTTTTGAGACCTTCAACTAGCTAAATAAGCTCAAACCCTTAGTATATAAGGGATGGTAAGTTCCCAAAATAGCATTACGAGAAGCGCCATTTACACTACAAAAACAAAAAAAGAACGCACTGCTAAATGCGTTCTTTGTTTACTTCTAATCAAATAAACTCGCTAATCCAGCCAGCAAGCCACTAGCAACAGCCAATGGCACCGTAACAGGTGCAGATGCCACACCTAACCCAACTACTATCGCACCAGATACAGTAGCGCCTGCTACAGCACCAGAGCTTACAGCAATAGCTGTTCTACTGAGTGACGGCTCACAGCTACCGGTTATTTGCTTAGATACTTCATTTCCTACTACACCGCATGCAACGGCTTTTTCTAACGACATAACAAACTTACTCCTATTATATGTAATAAATTTATAGCTCTAACTCTTCAAAGTCTTTATCAATTTCCTCCTGGGTTATTCCAATGTAACGCAGTGTTGTTGCTTCAGAGCTATGGCGAAGCATTTTCATTACACGGGCGATATCTTGGGTTTTATGATAGAGGTGGTAACCTCGTGTTTTACGCATTGAGTGAGTACCTAGCTTTAAATTAAGCTCTTCACCCACTAACGCAAATGCTCTTGTAACAGCCCTGCGTGACAAGGGTCGTGTTATTGAACTTTTAGATTGTTGATTACGATACGATTGAAATAGGTAAACATGGTTGGGATGAGTTATGCGTACTTCGTGGATAAACGCTAATGCTTTCTGATTAAGCTTAATCTCTGCTAGCTTTCCTGTTTTACTCTCAAATATAATTAACCTGTCGTTTTGTATATCCGTAAATTTAACAGACAACAAATCAGATATACGCAATGCTAGGTTCAATCCTATATTCCAAATATGGCTCATCTGCTTAGAACACCGCTTTTCAAGCAAATAACTAATTAACTTAACTGTATCAAGGTCCTTAATCGCTTGTACTTCAGCCATAACCAACTCCTTAATAAGTTGTAATACTGACCTGGTAGCAACCTGTGTTGTAATACTCAACAAAGTTAGCCACAAACAAGGTTAAAAGGTCCTTCCCCTCTCGTTCACTCAACCAGCCCACCAGCATGTGATATACCCGCTTAATCACAAAGCACACATCAATCTCTTTTACTAATTCAGAATCAGGTCGGCCCTGGTATGAAAAATCAGTAATGTATATAAGCTCCCAACCAATACCCCGTTTTTCTAGCCTTACCTCAACAGGATGAAATCCACCGGCTTTAGCACTGTAGTCTTTATCACGAAAATTAATAATTAGCGCCTTAGCACATCCTACCGACTCCCCTGCTTTAGCAACTGCATTAACGATCACACCAAACAATGATTCTGGTACGTCTAATCCTGGCACTTGCTCTATTTTAATAGCCATAACCTACTCCCTTTAAATTAAGCCATGCTCAGCGAATGAATAGCTGGTTTCACCAATGATGATGTGATCGACTATCGAAACATCAATCAGGTTGAGCGCCTGCTGTAATTTGGTAGTAATTAACTTGTCGGCCTGTGACGGCGTACTGACGCCTGAGGGATGATTGTGCGCCAGTATTACGGATGCTGCATTTAGCGCTAATACTTCTTTAACTACCTCTCGTGGGTATACGCTTGCTGCGTTAATAATGCCCCTAAATAACTCTTTGTATTCGAGTATCCGGTTTTGGCTATCTAAGAACAGGACGGCAAACACCTCATGCTCAACCAACGCCAGCTTATGCCTTAAATATTCTTCACTGTCTTTCGGACATGTTAAAGCCCCATGCCTAAATTGCTTTTGAGCGATTATGTAAGCAGCAGCTTCAAGTATTTGTTCATCACTTACTGGGTGATCAAATTCGTATAGTGACTTGTTATTTTGCATTGTTATGCCCTCTTAATGGTTTATGCAAAATAGTTATGTATATGTTTAACGTTTTTGTTTCGCCTCAGTAAAAAATTACTACCCCCGGAAAGGATATGTACTAATAACCTAACCGGAGAAATCCCATGCGTTTAATCAAATTAAAAGAAGTTTTACATATCACAGGCTTAAGCCGTTCAACTGTTTATCGCTTTATGAGCGCTGGTGGATTTCCAATGAAGGTCGAGCTAGGTGGTAACTCTGTAGCCTGGGTAGAAAGTGAAGTTGAAGAATGGATAAGTGAAAAAATTGGGAAAAGAGACACTGCAAGTACTGCAGCTTAAAGTGCTACCCCATAGCGGGGTAGCTTTAATAAAGCCTACTTGCTTAATTCATAGCAAAGTCTAAAGCCTGTTTTTATGCCTTTATATTTACCTGTACAATCTCGCGGACCAGATGCCCTTAATACATTAGCGTCGCCATAAAAAGAGGTTAAACTTGCTGAACGAATACTTACGCCTTCCAAAAGCCATTCTGCAAAAAAGTTCGAGTCTATAAATTCCAACCCATTTTTTTCAAAATTAGTTAAATTCTCAGGAAACCGTAATGTTAAAGCATCAAAGTCACTCTCATTCATATATGGTGGGTGCCCGGGGTACTGCCTACCGTCAGGTGTATGAAAGGTCATATCACTGCCTTTATTAGAGTGTGCACTTTTTCCAACTTCATTACCTCTGACAGCTAAGTACTCGTCGTAAGCTAGTAATCTTAGTGGAACGTTTGTTTCTTTTTCTGCCCAGCCAATATAAGCCAGCACATCATAAAAAGTACATGTAGCAGCTAAACCTTTATAACACTCACTATTTAATGGGGGTAACGAGTCACCCTTTCTGGTAGCAAAATATTCATGGTTTTTATGTAAAAAATCATTTATTTCATCTATGGTTATAAGCTCTGAAACCATTAGCTCTTTCTCGGCTAGCTTAATCTTTTTAAAGCCATGTAAGCGCTTATTCGAGCTGCGGCTTTCAGTAATATAATCACCAGACACTTCATAATAATTTTGTAATATTACATGTTGCCCAGGGTAATTTTTAGTTAAACCGCCATTAGCATAGTAATGTTGCTCTGCTAAGTGGCTGTCTAATTCACGATTACCTTTATAGTTAAAGTACTCCCAACGCTTAAATCGATAGTCTTCAATAAAGCTTGGTATATCAGCTCGTTTTAGATAATCACCATATATCTGATGTGAAAAAACCTTATCTCTTTGGTTTTTAATTAAAAAGTCATAGTTGCCACTATTGTCAGAAAGAAAAATAAGATTTTCGTTGTAAGGTATTACATTAACCCATCCACAATCACTAGCCTGAAACCTCTCATTTAATGCATTTGAAAAAAACTCCATTTGTTTTTTTATTGATTGAATTTCAGATTGAAGCGTTCCCTCTTCAAAATAAACTTCTACCTCTGAATCAGGGCCATAACAATACGTATCACAAAGATTGTCCCCGAGTAAGTTATAACAACTGGATACAGTATTGTGATTCTTAACTAATATTAGTTCTGCAGCAGTAGTTACTAACTCTTTATGTTTAACTGCAGTTGGAGTAGCGTCTTGAGCTTTATCATCAGTGATAAGGTCTATGAAACTTGGTAGGCTTGATTTATCGACCACCTTAAAAGCTACTTTTGCTGATAGCCCTTGGGATAAAAGCTGCTGTTGACGCTCATTTAATTGAGTTATGTCATAGCCATCACTGAAAACCTTTAAATGAATATCGTTGGTAATTATACTTTCCCAATCACTATCAACCTCAAGTGCGGTATTTAGCTCTAGCATATCCCAGGTTAAAACACCTGAAAAATCGAAGTCGTGCCCAGTAAATAACTTATTCGGCATCTGCCCTTTTGAGTAAAACAGCCTCTCAGATACTTGCTGGTGGGTAAATTGTGTGTAGCCTAGTTGCATTCCACGGTATTTATGCTCAAGTAAATTAACTCGTTTATGCAAGTTATGCTTTACCATGAATGGCTTAATCTTTTCTTCAAACTCATTTGCGTAGTTAGCAAAACCACCCTTAATACCGAGGCTTTTAGCTAGTATATTAAGCCTTGTGGTAGGAGATATTTTTTCTCTGTCTTTAATAATTTTTTTAGCTGAGTATTTTAAGTTCTCTGGTGTTAAACCAGTTACAGGCAGTATATGAAATTTTTCTAGAGGGATGTATGTAGTTGGAACTGAGGTATTGTTTTTCATTCTATAACCTTAAAAAATAGTTAAAGCCCCGTTGTATATTTTAAACGGCGTACTTCTGGCTACTAAGTCCAAGAATGAAGTGTATATCGTAGGTGTTATCTGAAAACGATTCGAGTGCTTTGTTTTGTAAGAAGTACATTACAAACCGCAGGTAAGCCTCTGCCCTTAAAACGCAATTTAATTGCTAAAACATTTAATGTCAAATGTTTATTGTAGTTATTTAAGAAACACACCACATTAACTCATTTTGATTGCATCTTTTCATTTGCCTGATATAGTTACTACAAAATAATGATTTAGTATATTTATGACTAGTACCGCATTGGATGCACTCACACATGCGCAGAGGGAACGCTTAGCGTTCATAGATTTTAATCTGCAGTACTTTGGCCAAGTTGCAAGAGCTGATTTAATTCAGCGTTTTAAAACTGGCTTAGCCGCGTGTACTCGTGATTTTTCATCATATAAAGAACTTGCACCTCAAAATCTAGTATTAAGTCATACAACTAAAAGCTACCACCGCTTAGAAAGCTTTAAACCTTTGTTCGCACATAACGCTGAGAGTATTCTCAGCGCTTTATGCCGTGGTTTTGGTGATGGCCTGTCTAGTGGCGTTCAGCCAAGTGACTACTGCCAAAACGCAACGCGTTTAATACATCCAAATAGCGAAATAATCGCCACTATAATGCGTGCTATTACTTCTAAATCAGCAATTGAGTGCCTATATACATCTTTAAGTTCCGGCACAACTTCAAAAGAATTAATCCCCCACTCTATTGTAAATAATGGCACACGCTGGCATGTACGTGCATTTGATAGATCAAACCAAGAATTTAGAGATTTTGTTGCTACCCGTATTGAATGTCCAAAAATACTGCAGTCACTCATTAAACCTGAAGAATACGCAGATAAAGACACCCAATGGCACACCATTTACGATATAATTTTAGCGCCGCACCCACAGCTAAAATACCCAAAAGCAATAGAGCTTGATTACGAAATGGACAACGGGCAATTAAAATTAGAAGTAAGAGCAGCTCTACTCGGTTATTTGCTTAGACAATGGAACGTAGACTGTACCGAACAAGGCACATTAAACTGTAATACTTACCAGTTGCACTTAATCAATAAATCACAACTTAATCTTAAAGATATTGAGATAGCCCCAGGCTATCAGGAATGAACATGGTTGAAGAAAACACACTTAGCCAAATAGGCTTTAAATTTGGCAAAAATGGCGCACACTCTGCTAGAAGCATGATGATTGAAGAGCTTAAAGAGCTTCTTTTTGCTCGTGATGAAAGCGCAACAAAAAAAGATTACGAAGACGATATAATCAATTTTAATATATTGCATAAGCCAACCGAAAAATCACGTTCATTAACCTTTAGGCACCTTGTAGATCTATATGGCATGTCTATGGATATCCCTTTATTTAATGTTTTCCGTCAGTGGTGGGAGCTATCAGAAGACGCTCAGCCAATGTTAGCGCTGCAATTAGCAATAGCAAGAGACCCTATTTTAAGGAATTCAGCTAGTGTCATACTACCACTACAATTAGGCGAACACTTACCAAGAGAAACGGTAGAGCAGCATCTAGCAAAAGATGATCCAAATCGCTTTAGTGCAGCATCACTTAAATCATTCGCACAAAACATTAATGGCACATGGACCCAGGCCGGCTACTTAGAAGGTAAAGCCAAAAAATACCGCATTCAACCAAAAGCGTCTTACGTTAATTTAGCATACGCACTTTTTCTAGCTTATTGCCACGGTTTAACCGGACAAAGAATGTTTGATAGCTTTTGGTGCCAAATGCTAAGTCAAGATAAAGAACACCTATACGATTTAGCACATCGCGCATCTTTGCGAGGTTTAATAAACTTCAAGCAAGTAAGTGACATCATAGAAGTAACATTCCCTAACATAGAGTTACCAGATTTGACACAGTCAAAGCCGGAAGAGGATAAAGAATAATGTCTGACAGATTATCCAAGCTGCTAAACAGCTTCGACAGCCATATTAGTATTCCCTGGCCTGTAGCTGTTTCAGCTGATGAACGCACCATTTTTGTCGTCTATAACAAAGAAGATGAGCTTAAACTTAGATCACGTATCGGCGAATTTGAAGCCAGTACAATAAAAAGCGGTCATCCTTGGCTTGAACTTGATCTAACTCACAGCTTTGAAAAGTGGATGGCAGACCAAGAATATAAAGAAGGTTATTTTGCAGACCCAGAATATCTTGCCAGTTTATATGAAGACTTTTCAGATGAGCTTATCGAAAGCCTATCAGAGCGAATTAATGAAAACCAAAACGAGGATGGTGTAGTTGCACTTCTTGGCTGTGGTGCATTATTTGGGTTCGCTTCAGTATCAGGCCTGGTTGAAAAGGTTGCAAAACAAGTTAAAGGCCGTCTTGTGGTCTTCTTCCCCGGTGAATATCAAAAAAACAATTTTAAACTTTTAGATGCCAAGGATGGGTGGGGCTATCACGCAACTGCCATCACAGCAATGTCATAAGGAACTAGCAAATGCTAAATAGAGAAATATATTTTAACGATCCATTACAGAGCCATTTAGCGAATGAAGGCGTAGCAACGGTAAAAGATGATTTAACAAAATTAGAGTTAGATATTCTTGAATACGAGCTGAGAACTTTTGTATGTAATGGTGCATATGCAACTGGTTTAGAAAAAATACTAAAATCTTACATAGCCAGTGTGGAAAAAAATGCCAAGCAGCCTTGTGTATGGATCAGCGGCTTCTTCGGTTCAGGTAAATCTCATTTAGCCAAAATGGCACGTGCACTATGGACCAATCAAACATTAAATAACGGCCAAACCGCGCGTAGCATTGTTGATTTACCTAGTAATATTGAAACCCTATTCGATAAATTATCTACTCTAGCAACTAAGCACAACGGTGTACATGCAGCTTCTGGCACGCTTAGCTCTAGTGCTGGCAAAAATGTTCGTTTGGCATTTTTAAGCATTATCTTTAAATCAGTTGGTTTACCTGAGCAATATCATTTAGCACGGTTTGTAATGTGGCTAAAAGAAGAAGGTATTTATAACCAAGTTCGAGAATACGTAGCCACCAATGCAAAAAAAAGAGAAGGCAAAGATCCATGGGAGCATGAATTAAAAAACCTTCATATGTCACCTGTTATTGGTAATGCAATATTAAATGAAATGCCTGACTTTGCTCCGTCCCCCATCGAAGTGAGCAAGATGATCCGCTCTCAGTATCAGCAGGTTAAAGACGTATCAAACAACGAAATGGTTACAGCAGTAATTGACGCTATCGCTGTCAACGGAGAATTACCTTTAACCCTAGTAGTATTAGATGAAGTACAGCAATACATTGGTGACGATATAGATACTGCCATGGCTGTCCAAGAGCTTGGTGAGACCTGTGGTGAAGATGGACGTTTAAACTCAAAATTATTATTTATCGGCACAGGCCAAAGCGCACTAACTAGCACTGAAAACCTACAGCGTCTTATGGGCCGTTTTACAGTTAACGTGCAACTTCAAGAGACCGATGTTGACTCTGTTATTCGTAAAGTCATTTTACAAAAAAATGAAAACGCACGAAGCGCCGTACAAACCGTTATCAATAACGAATTAGGTGAAATTAGTCGTCATTTGCGTGGTAGTACCATCGAGCACAACAAAGACGACGAAAAATGGATGGTGGCAGATTATCCGCTTTTACCAGTACGTCGCCGCTTTTGGGAAAAAGTACTTCCAGCGTTAGATAAAACAGGAACAGGCTCTCAATTACGTAACCAGTTACGTATTGTCCATGAAGCAACAAAAACAACAGCTGAAAAGCCTTTAGGTTGTGTGGTGCCAGCAGATTATATTTATGACCAAATAGCAACTAAGCTATTAAACAGCGGTGCGATTGGTAAAGATATTTATGAAACTATTAGTCGCTTAAAAGCAGGTGACAACGATCAAAAATTACAATCTCGCTTATTAGCTTTGATACTATTAATCAGCAAATTACCTACAGATATTGAATCAGGCATTGCTGCCACAGCAGATACACTTTCGGATTTGTTGCTCGAAAACCTGCAAGAAGGTAAACATGAATTAAGAGCTTTGGTACCAAAACTGCTAAATCAACTCGTTGATGATGGTTTAGTAATGCCAATGCAAACATCTGTGGGTGAAGAATACCGCCTACAGACAGTCGAAAGCCAACAATGGTACGATATGTACCGCCAACAAGAGAATGAATTAAAAGCCAATCCACAAAAGCTTGAATACTTCCGTTCACAAGAAATACAACAATTTGTTCGCAAACAAGTCGCACAAGCTCGTATAACGCAAGGTGATATTGCCGAGCCAAGACCAATTAACCTTGAGTTTGGCGCAGAACTGCCGAGTGATGCAGATAAAAAGCTCTACGCGTGGGCACCAGAAGTGCCAGAGAAGAACTTCAATGCTTTAGCGCGTGGTGCCGATCCTGATTCTGCAACAATTTACATTCATGTACCAACATCCCAACGTGATGAATTACGTAAAGCGATTGTCGAGTTAAAAGCCGCAGAAACCACGATAGATGTGCGAGGCACAGCTAAAACCGATGCAGGTAAAGAAGCCTATGCTGCAATGGAGTATCGCTTCAAAGAAGCTGATCGTGCAAAAAAGGCCATCCTAAAAGATATCTTTAGCCAAATTCAGGTAAAACTCGCTGGAGGTCAAGAGGTTGAAGGCGAAAACCTAGCAGAGCAAATTCAAAATGCAGGTAAACTAGCAAGTCAGCGTCTATATAGTAAATTTAAAATGGCTGACAACAAAGGTTGGGCTAAAGTTTACAATCGCGCCAGCACTCAAGGTGACCCTAATGCATTAGAGGCAATTGACCATAATGATGAAGCAGATAAACACCCTGTATGCTCTGAAATTAAACGCTTTATTGGTTTAGTAAAAACAGGTAAAGAAATTATCGACCACTTTAAAGATGCACCTTACGGCTGGGGTAAAGACACCATTGAAGGCGCCCTATTTGCCATGGTCGCTGCCGGCGTGCTCAATGCAAAAGACGGACAAGAACGCCCTGTTGATGCCAAAAGTTTAGATAGGTCTTCAGTTACTCAAACTAAGTTCCGCCCTGAAAATGTAACGTTATCAAAATTACAAATCATTAAAGTACGTGGCTTAATAAACGCGTTATTACCAGAAGGGCAAAATTGTGGCGCTAATGAAGAGCAAAGTAAATTATCGCAGGCGATAACCAACGCTAAAAACGTTGCGCGTAGTGCTGGTGGTGAAGCACCATTACCATTAGCACCCAGCACCACAATTCTTACCAATTTAGAAATGTACGATGGTAACGAACAGTTGCAGCAAGCTTATGAATCAAAAGACGAAATCCAAAGTCAATTTATCGAGTGGCAAGAACAAGCAGATCTAGCTAAACACCGTGTTAACCAATGGAATGAGCTGAAAACGGCTTCTCGTTTATGCAAAGATTTAGCAATATATAGTGCTATTACTGAACAAATGGACTCCATTGAAAGCAATCGTAGTTTGTTAGCTGAGCCTAACCCTATTAGCCCTTTATTAAAACAAGCAGAATCGGCATTACGTGACGCCATCACAGCGAAGCTCTCTGAATATGAAGACGAGTTCAATGCATGTCATCGCGACTTAATGGACGATACTAACTGGGCTAAATTAGACGATGCAAAAAAACAAGCACTACTAGAAAAGCGTAGTCTAAGTTCAATCCCATCTATTAACTTATCTTCACCAGCCGCAGTATACGATGCTATAGAAGTAACAAGTTTTGAGCAGTGGAATGATCGTATATCCGCTTTACCAGGCCGCTTTGATGCAGCCCTTAAAGATGCCATTAGCGAACTAGCACCAAAAGTGAAACATATCCGCTTAAATAAGCCGATGCTTGAGTCAGAAGACGATCTTAAAGCCTGGCTAACAGACGTTGAAACACAACTTCGTTCAGAGCTTGCCAATGGCCCTGTGGTACCTAGCTAATAGGCTCGCTAAAGGAATAAATAGATGAGAACACCATTAGATAAAACATTACGTGGCAAGCTTGAAAAAACAGTAGAAAAAGCCCGTGATATTGTTGAAATTGCAGTAACCGAAGCACTTACTCGTTTAGATATTGGCGATGGCAATGCACCGAACTATTTAAGCGAAGCAGAACGTAAACTCAGAACACGTTTACGTGCCCACGGTCGTCAATTAGGTGATGTGTTAAATCGTGATACTGGCAAACAAGAAACAGAATTGCTTGTTAACGAAATGGCCTACGAACATTGGCATCGCATGCTGTTTGCTCGTTTTTTAGAGCAAAGTGACTTGTTAATGTATGACCAAAACACCCACGTAACCCTAGACGAGTGTTTTGAGCTAGCTGAAGAAGAACCTGGTATAAAAGACGGATGGGAATTAGCAGGGCAATTAGCGCAAAAAATGTTGCCGCAAATATTCCGAGCAGATTCACCAGTATTTGAAGTTAAGCTTTCAATTAACCATGTTAATGACCTAGAAGAGCTTATAGCTGCGCTTGATAAAGAGACTTTTCAGGCATCTGATGCCTTAGGTTGGTGTTATCAATTTTGGCAAAACAAAAAGAAAAAACAAGTTAACGAATCTGGCGTAAAAATTGGAGCGAAAGAACTAAGTCCGGTAACTCAGTTATTCACTGAACCTTATATGGTGAGTTTTTTACTCGACAACGCGCTTGGCGCTTGGTGGACAAAACGTCGCCTAACGCAAGACGATTTAGCGACTGCAACTAGCGAGCAAGAGCTGCGAAAGCTCGCCTCTATTCCAGGTGTCCCGTTAGAGTACCTTCGTTTTGTTCAAGATGAGAATACAAAAACTTGGAGTAGCGCCGCTGGTGATTTTGATAAATGGCCAGATGATTTAAGTAAATTGAAGACACTCGATCCTTGTTGTGGGTCAGGTCACTTTTTAGTGGCTAAATTCTTAATGTTGGTACCAATCCGTATGGAACTAGAGGGTCTAACCGCAAAAGAAGCTATTGATAAAGTATTAAGTCAAAACATTCACGGTTTAGAACTCGACCAACGCTGCGTAGAATTGGCAGCTTTTGCCCTGGCATTAGAAGCTTGGCGTTATCCAGGCGCTGGTGGCTATCGACAGTTACCTGAGTTACAACTAGCTTGTTCAGGTATTTCTATTAACGAGGCACAAAAAGAATGGAAAAATTTAGTAAAAGACAATGAAGAGCTGCAAGCAGCTATAAACTGGATGCAAGAAACATTTGAGCATGCTCCTACTTTGGGGAGCTTAATAGCTCCTAATAAAAGTGTAATCAATGTAGGAGAGAAACCCTGGGTCTTAATAGATAAAGCTATACAAGCGCTTAAGGGGGTTTCTACGGATACTAAAACAATTGCTCACGGTTTGGCAGTGTCAGCAAGGTTACTCTCAAACAAATATCATTGGGTTGTGACAAATGTTCCTTATCTAGGTGATATCAATCAAGATAATATATTAAAGAGGTACATTGAAGAGCATTATTCACATGGGAAGAAAGACTTAGCGAATGCATTCAGTATTCGTTGTTTTCATTTACTAGCAGATGAGGGAATGTCATCAATTGTTTTACCTCAGAATTGGTTGTTTTTAAAAACTTATCAACCATTTAGAGAGTTGTTTCTCCGTAAATCGAACTTTTCGATGATCGCAAGGCTAGGTTCAGGAGCTTTTGATTCTATAACTGGAGAAGTTGTCAAGGCTATTCTCTGGTCTTTTCACAAAAGCGTCTCAGAAAAAAATTACTTTCAGGCAATAGACGTGAGTGACAGTAGAGATGTTGAAAGTAAGTCAATCTCACTAGCCGATAATCTAATCATACAATTGGACCAGGGTATGCAATTAGGGAATCCTAGAGCATCAATTATATTAAGCAAACTAGAAAGTGAACTAGAGTTCCTTTCCAAATTTTGTGTACCCTACTATGGCTCTAAGCCTGGCCAAACAGACCGTGTAAAAAGATGCTTCTGGGAAATAAATGATTTAAATCATAAATGGATGTTTCTAGAGTCAACCCCGAAAAAACCCGGTGAAATTTCAGGTAAATCAAATATCTGCTATTCTTTAGAATCAATGAAATCAGAGAATATTATTGAATTTGGAATTCGAGGAGCTTCTGCATGGAATCAAAGGGGCGTAATAGCTTCAAGAACTAGTAGGCTAAACGCAACATCTTATCTTGGTGAAGTCTTCGATGATAATTGTTACGCTTTAATCCCCAAACAGTTTGATGATTTAACTGCTATTAGCTTATTCATTATGTCGGATTTATACCATTTAGAAGTTAGGAAAATTAATCAAAAATTGGCTGTTGATACACAATCTATGGTTAATATACCTTTCGACGTAGATTACTGGAGAAGTGAAGCTTTAAATATTTATCCTAATGGCTTGCCGGAGCCATATTCAAATGACCCATTACAATGGATTTTCCATGGGCACCCATGTGCCTCTGTCATTTGGAATGATGATAGTAAAATGACTTTCGTTGGCAATCTTCGTCAAGATGAAACAGTTTTACAAGTCGCTGTTGCTCGGTTGTTAGGCTATCGCTGGCCAGCAGAGCTGGATACGAAAATGAAATTGGCTCCAGAAATGCACGAAATCATAGCTAAGAACAAAGTCTTTGATGGTTTAGTTGATGATGACGGTATTGTCTGTATACCTGCTATACGGGGTGAAAAACCTGCGGTAGATAGATTAGAAGCCATATTGCATGCTGCATACGGTGATAAATGGTCTGCAACCGTATTAGACAGTTTATTGAAATCCGTTAAGTCTCGCGACTTAAACATTTGGCTACGTGATAAATTCTTTGAGCAACATTGTAAATTGTTCCAACACCGCCCGTTTATTTGGCATATTTGGGATGGCTTACCAGATGGTTTCTCTGCGTTGGTTAATTATCATCAACTCGATTATAAAGGATTGGAGCGCTTAATTTATACTTACCTTGATGATTGGATTAGTACCCAAATTCAACTCGAAAAAGATGGTGACGAAGGCGCTGAAATTCGTTTAGCCGCTGCTCGAAATTTAAGAAAACAACTTGAAGATATTTTGGTTGGTGAAAAAGGCTTAGATATTTTTGTGCGCTGGAAGTCATTGGCAGAGCAACCAGTAGGTTGGAATCCAGACTTAAATGACGGTGTTCGCCTAAACATTCGCCCATTTATGAAAGCGAAAGATGTTGGCAAAAAAGAAGCTGGCATCCTGCGCTCAAAGCCGAATATTCACTGGAAAAAAGATGGGGTTAGTAAAGAGCCCTTTCCTTGGTTTGAGCTAGGTCTCGAGTACGGTGGTAAACAAGGTGACCGTATTAACGACCATCACCTAACACTGGCCGAAAAAAAAGCAGCAAAGGAAGCTCAGTAAATGTTTATTGATAGAATTAAGCTCGAAAATTTTCGCGGCTTAGGAGAAATAGAGCTTAGTTTTGATGAACATATAAACCTACTAGTTGGGGTAAATGGCGTGGGTAAATCATCTGTGCTTGAAGCTATGGGGATTATGCTTTCAACATTTACCAACAGAGTAAAGGGTACGCCTGGCTACACAAAAAAACTAACCAATGATGATATTAAATCAGGTACTGAAGAATTAAGTTCAACCGTTTTCATGCAGTTTAAAGGCGAACCTTTAAGTTGGTCTACTACGCGATTTGCTAAAGATCATGGTTCTGGAAAAACACAATCTTCAGAATTAGACATACTAAATAATATTATTAAGCCGCTAAGCCATAAGCTTAATGAAGAGCAGAAACTTGAGGAATACCAAACTAGTGTTCCTCTTGCCGCTTACTATAGTGTAAATAGGCTTTTCAGAGGAAAAGCCAACTCTAATGATATTAGAAAAATAAAATATGCACCTCTTGATGCTTATGAAAAATCGGTATCAATAGATGGTGTGTATTTTAAAGCATTAGCTAATTGGTTTGGTTATCGCCAACGTTACCTTGAAAGCAGGCAAGGTAAAAGTGCTAGTGCTAATGACCTGCAACTAAGAGCTGTTGAAAGGGCGATCACTACTTTTTTACCTGAATTTAGCGAACTTCGATATGATGAAAAGTTAAAGGAACTTTTCATCTACAAAGATCAAGAAGCGCTAAAACTAAAACAGTTATCAGATGGTGAGCTTTGTTTGATTGCTCTCATAGCCGATATAGCCCGAAGGCTAGCCATTGCTAATCCAGCTTTAAATAACCCTCTTAAAGGTGAAGCAATAGTTCTAATAGACGAAATTGACTTGCATTTGCACCCTGGCTGGCAACGAAAGTTAATAGCTAATTTTCGGGAAACGTTTCCTAATACACAGTTTATTTTTTCTACCCACAGTCCTCAAATGATTAGCCATATTGAGCCTAAAAATATGTGGCTTTTTAAACGTGAAAATAGTGAGGTTGTCGCATTTAGACCTGAAAAGTCACTTGGTATGGATAGCAATAGTATTTTACTCCAACACTTGGAAGTGGATGAGCGAGAACCTGAAACTAAAAATGAGTTAAATAAGTTATTTATGCACATTGAAGAAAATGAATTAGAACAAGCCGAGGGCTTAATTAATGTGTTAATTAACAAGTGCGGCAATATTGATGAGTTGCGTCGTGCTAGCGCAATTATTAAGCGCAAAAGGCTGTTGGAGCTTGATGAATGAAACAGATAATCAAGGACAATGAGCCGCAAGAAGTTATTGATTGGAAAGCCTTAGCTAATGATAACTGGCAGCCAAATTTTGATGAGTTATCTGGCGCTGAAAAACGAGCAATGAGGCAAAGCTTACTGAAAGAGCAAGGTTCTATCTGCTGCTACTGTAACCAAGATATTAGTAATGATGATTTTCATATTGAGCATTTTAGACCTCAAGAAACATTTAAAGCTTTAGAGTTAGAGTATTCTAACTTGCATGTATCTTGCCTTAAAAATAAGAAGCCAGGGACTCCTAGCCATTGTGGAGATGCTAAGAAAAATTGGTTTGATGCTCGGCTAACTTTATCTCCATTAGATAACCATGAAGCTAGTTTTAAATACCTTGCTAATGGTGGTATTAAAGCAAGTATTCAAAATGCATCTGATATGATCGATGAATTGAATTTAAAAGAAGAGTCGCTAAAGGCTAAACGACAAGCCGAAATTTCTGGCATTCTCGATGAAGATTTTATTTCGAATGCAACTCTCAATGATTTAGTAAACTTATATAGAAGAATCAGCCAAAAAGTTGATGACAAATATCAACCTTTTATTGTGGCAATACAGCAACAAATAAAGCAACTTTTACCAACAAATGTTGCTGCTAACCTCTAAGGTGAGTGTTAAAAAGTTATGCAATTAATTGATTACCTAGCTTCGCAGTTGCGAAACTCAGCAACCTATAATTCAGCGGTGCAAGTAGCCCCTGCTGCTATTTTGTGGACTGACATTGAGCGTCAGTGGCAACCTGCTATGCCGTTTATAAAACAACATATACCTGAACTCATTGAGCTAGGTACTTATAATCCAGAAGAGCGCATTGGCCCTGCTATTTGGATAAAGTGTGCGATAGCTGGGATGTTGGAAGATTGTGAATTACCTAAAGATAAAACCCCAATAATTTATTTACCGGGGGTTGGTCGTAAAGATTTACGTGCAATAGAGCAATGCCCCGACGAACTAAGACCACTAGCTGAATTGCAATACAGAGGCTGCTGGTGGGCTTATAATTCTGCAGGTAGGGATTGGAGTGTTGGCTCATTTTTAACAAACCCGCGTGTGGGATTAGAGCTTGATGTTGCCAAAGACAAAAAAACGCAAGAAGCCATACTCAATATTCTACCCGATTTACTTGAAACGCCAGCTGAGCAATTAAAAGGTAAAAAGCTAGAAGCCCAAGACTTTATAAGCATTGTAATGGATGACCCGGCTAAAGATATTCTAGCTTGGTTAAATAACCCCGAAGCAAAAAAGCAAGCTTGGGATGAAAATAAATGGCCTGTATTTAAACAAGCATGTATAAGCCAATTTAACTTTGACCCTGATGATATAAGCGATATAAGCGCTATTATCTACAGCTTATGTGAGGCTGAAGGCGAATGGTATACTGTTTGGGAGCGATTTAAAGACACCGCACACAATCTACCTTGTTTAGTTGAAAAGCTTAAAACTATAGCTCCTACTGGTTTAGCGTTTGAGGCTAGCCATTTTTTATCTGAAAATTTAAAAGATGAAGCTGAATTAGCAAATAAATTAGCTAGCATTATCAGTGTAACGCCAACCGAGCTAAGGCAGCAGTTAACTGCCTTGTATAAATTACATGAACAGCGTAAAAGCTGGTTATGGCAAAAGCTCGATATGTCGCCTTGGCTAAATATATTAGAGCAACTAGAAAACGTTGCCCAACATACTCAAATTAATTTTACTGGCCCCAATGCAGAGGCAATGGCACAAACCTACAAAGAGCGGTTCTGGCAAGCTGATGCGGCAGCAATTAACGCAATGGCTGCTGCTACTGATTTAAACCAGGAGCAAGTAGTTGCTGATATTCTGGCAGTAATTTACACCCCTTGGCTTGAAGCTGTTACGTTGAACTTTCAACGCTTAGTAAAGGAAGAAAGCTACCCAGGTAAACCAAGTAGTGCCGGTGAAATAAATGAGTCGACCGCAACGTATAATACCAACGGCCAAGCTGTATTTTTTGTTGATGGACTGCGTTTTGATACTGCAAAAATGCTTGAGAATAAGCTTAGTAAATTAAACATAAATGTTAATTTAACAAGTAATTGGTGTGCCCTGCCCTCACTAACTGCAACCGCTAAGGCTGCCGTAACGCCTGTGGCCGATATTTTAAGTGGCGCACAAGAAAACGATAACTTTACTCCCCATATAACCGAGTCTGGCTCTGAGTTTAGCTCTTATCACTTAAGTAGTGCATTAGGCAAAAAAGATTGGCAGTTTTTAAAAGAGTTAGACACTGGCAACCCATCTATAAATGCATGGCTACAAACTGGCGATTTAGACAATATGGGGCATAAGCAACAGCTAAAAATGCCACGCTATATTGATAGCATTTTAAATGATGTAGTCACCCGTATTGAAGGCTTAATAGCTGCTGGCTGGAAAAATATACGCATTGTGACCGACCACGGTTGGTTATGGGTGCCAGGTAAATTAGCTGAAGCAAACATTCCAAAAAATCAGGTTAAAAAACGCTTAGCCCGCTGTGCTATTTTAAAAGACAATGTAAGCACTGACGAATTAAAAGTACCATGGCATTGGAACGAAAACGTCTCTGTAGCCATGGCTCCTGGTATTGCAGGTTATGTGGCTGGTGATTATTACAACCATGGTGGCTTAAGCATACAAGAGTGCTTAACCCCCGTAATTAACATAACAACACCCTAAGGTTGATTAAGTGGCTACTAGACCCGTTTTTAAAGTGATTAAGCCGTTTCCTTATGTACAGGAAGAGCTTATTGACTTTGAATGGCATAAAGGAATGGCAGCCACACAAAAACAAAAATCTGTTCGCTCTTTACATAACGCTGCGCATAACTTGTTTAATGATTTAAATGTACTTGAAATCTCGACAAAAAGTGAGAGCACCTTGGGTGTAAGCCTAAGTGCTTTCAATTTGCTCGTTACATTAAAAAATGGTCGCGAAATTCCACTTGAGAATATTTTTCATGCAGCTAAAGTGTTTGAAAATGGCGGTCCTTTTAAAGAGCTTCTAACAATTCCGACACATGAAGTTAAACGAGATAGCCGTTTAGTTGAGAGCGGCTGTTTAACTGGCTTTTTTAGTAATGGAAAAACCTGGCCACTCACACCTAAAACTATATTTTATGATTGGATTTACATTAATGCTTTAAAATTAAACAAAGAACTACACTCTCAAATTATTCAATATAATGCGTTTACTGATATTGAATTTAACCCTAAAAAAAGCGTTAATTGCCAGGCTAGAGCAGCTGCTTTATATGTTTCTTTAGTCAACAATGGCACTTTAGAACAAGTTACTCACTCTGCTGATGAGTTTATAGCTCACTTAAGCCAAAGCATCGGAAGTTGCGCCTCCCCTGTACAAAAGGATTTATTTATTTAAATGGAAATTAATATGTTTGAGCCAATGTTAAACAAGACATTAGCCCTTTTACCTACTCCAGCTATTGCAGCTGAATTTGTAGTAAATGAATTATCTTTCGCTAATAAAAGCTCTCTCCTGGTTCGTAATTTTGCTAAATCCAGTGGTGTAAAACTAAAGACTGAGATGCCACTGCTGGAGTTAAATAGCCCTAACATTCTGTTTTCAACTTTAATAGCTGACTTAGGCAGCTATCAAAATACTATTTCATTACGTCTTGAATTAATTGATGCCGTAATGAAGCATTATGGATTAGGTAAATATGCGAATATTGATGATAAAGAGCTTATTAAGCAATTTTGTAGCGAGCGTGGAATTACTACATTAATACACTTTACAAAAGTAAAAAACCTTAAAAGCATTTTGGATATAGGCCTTAATAGTAAAGATTATAATAACGAAATATCTAAAGGTCATATTTACAACGATGCTAATCGATTTGACTACAGAACTCACATGATTTCGTTATCTGTGTCCTACCCTAACGACAAGATGTTTTATAAGTATAGACAAGCACAACCAGAAGAAAGCTGGGCTGTGTTAGAAATATCTGCCCGTGTTTTATGGGAGCTTGACTGCTTATTTTGCCCCGCAAATGCTGCTAGCTCTTCTATAGCATCAGCAACTGAGGCATCCCTTTCAGGAAGTGTGGCATTAAAACAGCTTTTTAATAATCAACCTATCAATTTACGAGCTTGTGACCCTACTGACTCACAAGCCGAAA
Source organism: Pseudoalteromonas sp. SR43-3 (assembly GCF_014163875.1). Taxonomy (NCBI): domain Bacteria; kingdom Pseudomonadati; phylum Pseudomonadota; class Gammaproteobacteria; order Alteromonadales; family Pseudoalteromonadaceae; genus Pseudoalteromonas; species Pseudoalteromonas sp. SR43-3. The sequence continues at coordinate 141,638 of NZ_JACJEC010000007.1, forward strand.
TTCTCGTTAATAGTCATATTCCAAAAGAATATATCCAATCAATATATTTGGATAAACCTAGCGAGTTATTAGCAAATACCGATTTTAAAATCAATAATACTTACTTTCACAATCGACAGTATGCTCTTTCGCACTGCTTTTAGCTCAACCTTATTATAAGGAAATAATATGTCTCTATTTAGCTTTTTCTCAAGAATTAAAACGGACCCTAAGGCAGAAGCCCAAGGTGAACAATTCTTTCGCCAAGCACTTCAGTATCATCAATATGGCAATCAAGATGACGCTATTTTATTCTTTACAAAATCACTTGAAGTCAGCCCAAACCATTCAAACGTATATTTAAATAGAGCTAACTGCTATGCGATTCAAGAGAGATATCTCGAGGCATATGATGATTACCTTAAAGTTATAAATATGGAACAAAAGAAGCAATCTCTCGATGATGGGCAAGCATCTCCGATGGCTTTACAAAACCTAGAGCGAATAAAGCTATTTCTGAGCTTTGAAGAACAAAATGGCGATAAAATTAGAGGGCAACTAGCGAGTGATGGCTTCGAGCATTTTACAACTCGCTGGGCTGAAGTTTTAAGTAATACACATTTACAAAACGATTTTAATGCTATTAAGCACTTTGTGAATGAGGAGATAAAAGAGCTCGAAGAAATGGGTGGAGTACACCAAGAGTATGCTTTAAATTGCGGTATTGATCATTCTGAGTTTGTAAATGTTACTGAAACTAGTAGTACTCAACAGGCTTTTGTCTTTTTTAAAGGCATTCTTTGTTGCTTCAGCCGTGACCCGCAGAAAATGTTTGAAATTAGAACAAAAATACTTAATAAATTAATTTCAATAAGCAAGTCTTCTAAGACCGTTAATAAAATTAGCAATCAGAAGATCAATTACAATGGTGGAATGAGGCTAGTAGAAGCTGAAGTCGATATAATGTTTATCGTTAAAAATGGTGAGGTTATGTATGTTAATAATGAAACCTCCAACCTATATGAAATTGATAACGATGGTGATATGAAGCTAGACGGTAGAGTAGTTAACTTTATCTTTAAAGATTCAAATGAAGTTATTGAGATATTTGTTGCATTTGATGATCAAGATTCGTATTCAATGTTTACAATGAATATGGGCCGAGATGAAAGATTAAACTATGTCGCTCAAGCTATTTTTCAATTTATGGGGCAAAATAATATTACCAATGTATTTTCAGCTACTGCGACATATTCGAGCCAATATCACTATACATTTAAGCTGTATAAAAAGAATGATAAGCACTTTATGATTAATAACAATCAATCTCAAGCCTATTTGATAAGTGAAAACATATATAAAAATAATAATGCTGATGATATTAAATCTGAGTTTTGGGGGATGGCATAAGCCAAAAATGTTGAATGACCTCTTGGTATACTACTGGATTTATAGAGAGTTTTAACCCCTTTATTTATGTGAATTAACCTTAGATTTGATATTTTATGACAGATGCAGAAATTACAAAAAAAGCGCTAGTTAAAGCTAAGGCAATGAAGAAAGCTCTTGCCAAAAGTATGATTGATCATTTGCCAGAAGAAGAAAGTGCTGTATCTGTTTTTATGGCAGGATCCCCTGGCGCAGGAAAAACTGAGACTGCTAAAAGTATCATTTCTCAATTTAAAAAAGAGCATGGCGTTGATGTTGTTCACATAGAAAATGATGAACTAAGAAAGGAGTTTGACGACTACCAGGGATTAAACTCACCGCTATTCCAAACGCCTGCAACTATTTTAGTCGAAGCTATACATGACAGAGCTTTAAAGAAAAAGGTAAGCTTTTTACTTGATTCAACCCTTTCAAGTTTTGAAAAGGCAAAATCAAATATTGAACGCTCACTTAAAAAAGAGCGCTATATTTTGATTATATTTGTTTACCAAGATCCAGAACAAGCCTGGTGCTTAGTTAAGGCTCGCGAAATAGTTGAAGGAAGGAGGGTTCCACCTGAGGTTTTTGTAAATCAGTTTTTAGAGTCTCAACGTGTGGTCAGCGAATTAAAAAATATTTTCAAGGATCGAATAGATATCATTTTTATGGAAAAAAACCTTGATGGAACAAAAGAAAAGCCTTACTTTAATGTAAGTGACATTGACGCTCTACTTGGCAAAAAGTATAATCGCGCCTCCTTGGAGCGTATAGCCGGTTTAGGTAATTCAACATAAATAGGAGTATGACATGTTAGTTCAATCTCGTGAAAAAGTTAAGTCTACGCCTTTTTCTGAATTTGTACGTAACGGTTCAGCGAAAGAAAAGAGAAAATTTTTCGACAAAGTAATCAAAGAAACAGTAGCTGTTCAACGTGCAATGATCGAAGAATCAAAAGCCTGTAGATAGTTAACAAACAGATTTGTTATAAAAGCCGTTCAAGTAGAACGGCTTTTTTGATTCGAAAAGACTCGCCTAGCCTAGGTAATGTAGTCTTCTAATTCTAAGCCATGCATCCCTAATACATCATCAGCAAAACACTCGGTTCCACCTCCACTTAACACCAAAGTGTCTGACATTAAAAGTCTATATTCTTCAAACTCTTCTAATATGGTTTGTTCGGCAACAATGGCTTTATCAAGAGTTGTCAGGGCACTAAGTTGATCCAAAATTTTGGTATTATCTTTCTTCAAACGATAAAAACGTTCTTCTACGCTTTTCGTTGTTATACCTACTTTATAAAAAATAAGGTGCTCTGTTTTTAGTTGCAAATAATATATGTGACAAGGAGTATCAGGGTCTTTATTGTCTAAATTTCTGAAATATTCAGCACATTTGGGGCACCCTCCGCCATGTTTATGATCATGAGCTGTTTGGAGGAAATCACCATGGGTATGACAAGTAATAATGACCTTGTCTCTGATAGTATTATATTCTAATTTAGAATAGCCATATTTATCACCATGTATTTTTTTACAATCTTTAAGGTAATTTTCTAGGGTAAGTTTTGTTGAATCCACATAGCAGTCTCTGCAACCGCTGCCTTTTAAATGTTGAGAAGCTACTTGCTCAAAGATACCATGCTTATAGCATTCAATTTTTAGCAGGGTATCAGTACCATTACAATTAACGTGGTCATAACCATACCTTCCTTTATGGATTTTAAGCGACCTACTAATAAATTCATCTGTCTGTATGTTACGCTTGATGCTAGTACATTCTGGACAACCAACTCCTCTTAGGTGAGCATCGATTCTTTGCTCAAATCCACCATGTTCTGGACAATAAACGAGTAATTTACCATCTGAATTTTCATCACTACATTCAGCATAACTATATTTGAAGTTATGAACTTCGTTTGCTTTCTTTAGTATGACGTGATGGGGAATTCTCTGTTTTTCTCTGGAAGACTCTAAACCACATGTTGGGCAACCTGCTCCTCTAATATGCGATGTCGGTGATTGATTAAAAACACCATGCAATAAGCACTTTATGCTAACCTTTTCACCGTATGCAGAATATTCAACTAAATCATACAAATACTTGTCACCATGAACATCTTGAGCTCTCAATAAAAACTCTTCATACTTTATCTTTCCAGACTCTGTAGACTTAGTAATCCCGCATTTAGGGCACCCTCTTCCAGCTTTATGGCTACCAGGTGTCTGTTCAAAGTCGCCATGAATGTCACATGTGATAACTACTTTTGTGTGATTATTTATATAGTTTGTTTTTTCATAGTTCCATTTAAAATCGTGTATGAAATTAGCGTATTGTATAAATTCAGCGGTTGATGAGCTGCTATCTTTACCACGTTTAATAGCCGCACAACGATTACAGCCATAACCTTGTAAATGTAGTACTGGTTTTTGATAAAATGTCCCATGCATAGGGCAAGTAATCAATACTTTAATTTTTGATGAAACGTAAGTTGTTTTTTCATATAAATAGTATGAGCCATGCCTCTTTTTAGCACGGTCTATAAAATCGGCCGTTGTATAGGAAACTTTTTTATTTGCACAGAGTTTACAACCTGCCCCACCTAAGTGATTATGTGGATTTTGAGAAAAATCCCCATGCTCTTCGCAGGTAATAATTAAATTTTCATGTGACTTAATAAATTGAGTTTTTGAATAGTCATACTTATTTTTATGGACGATTTTTGCTCTTTCTACAAATTCACTTGTAGATAACCTTGTAATCGAGTTATCTATTGCGCACTTATGGCAACCTGAACCCTCTAGATGTTTGCGAGGGGTTTGCAAATAGTCTCCATGATCTGGGCAGGTTATTGTAACCTTAGTGGTGGTTCCATTGTAATTTACTTTACTATAATCAAACCTATCCCCGTGGACTTTTCTAGCCTTTAATTCAAAAGCTTTAGAAGCCGCTTCGATAGTTTTCAATCTTGCATTTTTTTTCCCACACTGTTTACACCCGCTACCAGCTAAAAAATGTTGGGCTCTTATTTCAAACAAGCCGTGCTCGAAGCAGCCTACCGTTACTTTATTTTTGGCTCCTGTATAAATTATTTTTGATAAATCATATTTATTGTCATGGACTGCTAAAACTTTATCTAAATACACTGAAGACGCTTCCACCAATTTAGCTTTATTTTGAGCCTCTTTTGAGCATTTAGAACAATGATATTTTAAATGGTTTGATGGTGTTTGTTCAAAGTCACCATGGTGCTTACAAGTAATAGTTAATTTTATATTACTACCGGTATAAATGGATTTATTATAAGAATAAGTATCTCCATACACTGATTTTGCCTTCTCAATAAAGCTTAACGTTTTTTCATCCATGCTAGTTCCTTTAAACCCATGCTTTACTTAGAAAAATAAATAGTTTGATAGTTATCTGAATATTGATCATTATAAAAAATCAAAATATAGATTTATCTTTAAGATTCGACGCTACTAATTTTGATTGCTCTTCTTTTGCTACTGTTAAATCATCAGAATATTCACCGCGTAAAAACAATAAAATTATTGTATCGTCAAGTTCAACGCCCAATAGCTCACTTACCTCTTGCAAATCGTCATCATCCATTGAACGCTTAAACGCATCAGTTTTTTTAGACAGGTTATATACACTAAACACACTTGCCATAACGCGTTTATCTTTTGTCGTCTCTCCACCACCGGGGTTAACTACTTTATTGAATTCTAATGGATGGCCTTGACCTAATAATGAAGTGAATTCTATTGCTCTGCTTTTTGCACAGCTTGGAGTGTAATCATCATAGGTAACACCGTTTACCCATTGCGCTTTGATCCAATTTTGATGTTCACCTTTAAGGGCTCTACCTTGCTTTCGGTGTGGGCCATCATCTTTTAATAACTCAGCCCTGATCAGATCAATAGCCTCAAGTAATAAAGGATTTTGGGTGTATTTTGAGTAATCGTAGTTCGGTGTAGTTAACTTACCTGGAACCGCTAAATAACTTTGGGTTAAATATGTTTGAGTATCATCTTTCTTCCGAGAAGAAGTGGTATATTCCTTATTTGGTGAGATTTGGATCCCTCTATCAAAACCTCTTACATCATATTTAGCGCAAATATCTTCAAAAACTGCATGTAAACCTTCGAAGTCGCTTTTATCACTATTTAATTCAAGGTGATTAAGTAAGTCGCTGTAAGCTTTAATAGCATCAAGGTTAGTATAGTGCTTGGCCTGCGCATTACAGTGATAGCCACAAGCACGCCCGATATTGGCCTGGACAATTGCAGCTATATTAGCAATTGTGCTATCCCAGGTATTAATAAGCGTACTCTTCATTTCTTGACCAAAATTAATGCCAGCTCTAAAGCCCGCAACAGTAATTGCAATGACTTTATCGTCAAACATTGCTGCTGCTTCATATTCACGTTTAAAATCGTCAATACTTGCTAAGTCACTTTCCTCAACTCCCACCAGCTTTTGGCCAATAACCATAATTTGCTCTTCAGCTATACCGTTTTCTAATAAGATACTTTTTGCTAGGCTTGCCTGACTACTTGGCACCCTTATTAGTGACCAGCCAGATGAGCGGTGCTCTTTGAACTGCCTTATAAAACGCTTACGTAGTAAAGAGTCATCACAAAAGTTACGCTGTTCTTCTGCTAACTTTACTATTTGGTTGTTGCGGTGCATCTCCCTGATGCCCAAATACTCATCACTTGCTTTATGAAAAACAAGACTGGTTTTGAAGTCGTGACGAAGAATAGACTCTGCGCCTGCTGAGTAAAGCGCGCTAAAAGGTGTGGCTGAAATAAAAGCAACTTTACAGTTTGTGTTTTCTTTTTCCAGATACTCAAAGACTTTAGCATATCTAACGGCCTCAGCACCTGCACCATAGTGACATTCATCTATGATAATGAGCTTAGGCGGTTGGGCTTTAAAGTTACTTGAGAGTGCGAGACTCATATTAGTAAAGTTACTCACAACAACATTATTACATTTGGTAAGATCTTGCTTGGCCTGCTCTTGTAGCGACAAATCAGCCATGGTGACTAAATAAAGTGTATCTTTTAATTTTGAGCGATCACAAATATCTGAATCTGATAGACTAAGTCTTTGTAAAGCAGCTAATGCTAATGCAATACCAGACTTCCCTGATTGCATTTCAGCAGTTATTACAACAGCACGACTACCTTCTTCAAAATGGCTAAATGCTCTTTGTGCAGCATGCTGTTGATGTTCGAAAGTATCACTAGATACTATTTTCTCTAGATACTCTCTGTGCTTTTCTGCTTGATTCATAGACTCATTTAACCGAAAACTGTGATTCGTCACTCAATGTACCTGACTTTTCAGGTAACTCATTGTGGGATTTTTTTGCTAACGTTCTATCTAAGTCGTACTCACCACGCTTGTATAATACTAATAGAGTATCGTCATGAGGGATATCAAAATAATCACACATGTCCCATACATCTTTTTCCGTCATTATTGTTTTAGACACTTTACGTCTTGATATGTTGTAAACGCTAAACACCGTTGCTGTAACTGACTTATTCTCAGTTAATTCCCCAGAGCCTGGGGCTACGACTCTATTAAACTCAACATATTCATCATTATCTAACATGCTGGTAAGCATTATTGTTCTATCTTTTTGAGGGCCGTCTACACCAGCTTTTTCTGGATTATCATAGCTATCACCATTAACCCACTGGGCTTTTATCCAGTTTTTCTTTTTACCTCGCATGGCTCTGCTACCTTTTACCGACGGCGCTCCATTTTTAATAAACTCTTCCCGTAAGACCGTTATAGCACTTAAAAGAAGCTTATCTTGGGTATGCTGGGAAAAGTCGTAGTCTTGGTCCAGGAGCCTTGCTGGTACTGCTACATAGTGATCTGTTTCGAATGTTTCAACATCACCTATAGGCCTACGCCTTTTATATTTTATTGTTAAACCTACATCCAAACCATTTACTTGGTACTCTTGGCATACGTCTTCAAAAAACTCTCTTAAGCCATCAAAATCAGACGCAGCATGATCGGAGCATGTGCGTTCTAGGTAATCCAATATAGCGCCATAGGCTTCAGCTGCATTCCCATTTGTAAAGTGCATTGAAGTATTATTACCGTGATACCCACACGCACGACCTACATTAGCCTGTACAACAGCAGCAACACTTGCAACTGTGCTATCCCAAGTAGAAATAAGGTTATTCTTCATTAAATTGCCGAAGTTTATTCCTGCTCGGCAACCTGCAACTGTAATCGCGACTAACTTTTCTCCAAACAATTCACTGTCTTCAAATGCTTTTTTAAACCTATCAATAGTAGATAGCTCATCTTCTGGCACTCCAGAAAGTGAATTTCCTAGTATATAAATATTTTCCTCATCAACACCTTCAGATATGAAGAACTGCTTTGCATCCATTGCTGTCCCTGCTGGAACTCTAACTAATGACCAGCCCATGCCTTCATGAGTATTGAATTGCTGCATAAAGTTTTTGCGGTGTACAGAGTCAACCAGGAAGTTCCTTTCTTCGTCATTTAAATTGTGTAAGCGATTGTTTTTTAGCATCTCCCGTACGCCGTAGTATTCATCACTCGTTTTATGAAAAACCAACCGAGTACCAAAATCACGACGTAAAATAGAGTCTTTAAGCGCTTGACTCGCCGCTTGAGTTGATTCTTTTAACAGCTTGTCGTTATGCTCTTCCTCAGCTTCAGAACTAGCCTCTAGCGCTTCTTCGTACTCTGTTTCTGCACCATATAGAGCGCCAAAAGGTGTCGCAGAGATAAACACTACTTTGCAAGAGTCATTTTCTTGTTCTAGATAGTCAAACACAGAGCTATATCGGATACCGGTAACATTAGAACCATAATGGCATTCGTCGATGATGATTAATTTAGGAGGGTTACCTTTAAAATCTGTTTCTAAGGCTTTTTCGAAATTAACAAAGTTACTAACAACCACATTCTTTGCAAGTCTTAAATCATCTTCTGCTTGATCTCTCAAAGCCGTATCTGGCATTGTAACTAAGTATAATGTGTCTTTAAGTGAGCGCTTTTGGCAAATTGTTTCATCATCAAGGCTTAAACGCTGCAAACAACACAACGCTAATGCTATTCCAGACTTACCAGCTTGCATTTCAGCTGCTGTTACTACAGCTCTCACATCATTAGAGAATGCATTAAATGTTTTTGTGGCAGCACTCACTTGGTGACCATGTAAAGTATTGCCGTCGAGGATTTCTTGAACTTTTTTGCGGTGCACTTCAGCTTTATTCATAAAACTAGCTCCTTGTCTTTGTTGTAATATTATTTATTGAAGGGGCCTCAAGCTATTTCTAACATTGAAGCTTTTTGTAAAAAGCGTTATACATTCTCACAACTAACGAGCTCTATAGCTTCCTCTTCACTAATTCCAGCCGCGATAAATACATTAAAGTTATTGCTTTCTACTTCTTTTAAAGTGTTTTTACCCGTCCAAGAGGTATGTGTTGCTAAATTCCAACCCGCTGGTAGATTTCTAAACTTTTCAGTATGGCTTATTGAAACTGCATAATGCTCTTTTTTAAGCTTTTTATATAGCTTCAATGCCTCGCTAAAAGTAAGGACAAAAGCCAATTCTTGCTCAGGCTCTGCATTACGATTTTCATCAGTAATGATTCTGACATTTTCTTTTTTTAACCATATTGATGATTTAATTTCTTCAAACTTTGCCTTCATGGCGTCTTTATTATTTGACACTTGATCTCCCAATCAATTTCATGCTCTTGTAAATCTTTATAATTTTAAATTAATATTCGGCTAAAATTACTTTGGCGATACCGCTCCGCCTGACACTGTCCACACACTTGCTATTCGTTTATTAGGATTTTTCTTCTTTTTTGTATTTTTAACTTTGTTAATTAACACCTTTTTCGTATTAAGGCTTTTCTTTGCTTTTAGTACTTTTATAACCCCTTCTTAAATTGATTTTCGCTTCTTCCTTGACATAAACAAGCACCCACCTTGATATTTTTTATTTGTTAATTAGATAAATTGACTCTCAAAGCTCAGTGCTTTTTAGAGAAGATTTAAAGAACCGCTTAACTTCAAGCATTCAAGAAAACGCTATTTCTTTTTTCCTAAGCTTGGTAAACCTCCTGATCTCACAGCTCTAACGCCAGATTTAAAATATACATCCATAATATCGTTAGACATATTTTTATCTGGCTTTAACTTGGAGTTTAAGTCACGAACAGCGGCTTTTCTTAAATTTTTCTTATCAGACTGTGATACTTGATTTTGTATAGATGAAAAGGCATGCGATATAGCTATCAGTCTTTTTAACTCTTTATCAGAACTGTTCTCGTTAAAGGCTAAAATGGATTCTAGTCGCTCAATTTCCTTTGCTAATTTTTCCTTAGGTGTACTGGTAAAAGCTATCTTTAATTTATTTGATGTAGCCTTGTTACTTTGAAGTAAAGCCCATTCATAAGTCCCTTCTATTGTTCTTCTTGCCTTCAAAAGGCCCTTGGGAATATCACTTTTATAAGATGGCCCTGCAAGATAGGCCTTACGGACACATCTTTTATTATGCTTTTTTTGTTCTGTAGGTGCTTTAAAAGGCCAACCACATTCTGGACAACTAAAAACTGACATATTACATCCTTGTAGTCTGATAAATAAAGTAATTTTAGTTCATGGTTTAGGAATAAAACAACTACTTTATTCACTTACCCCCTTAATCAACAAAGAGCCCAGCTGCCGTGTATTAAATGGATTTCCGTTGCCATTTAAAATTGGAACCCCTAACTCTTTAGCAATATCACGTAAGTAACGCTTGCTTGGTGTTACAAGCTCGTCATTTAAAAACACTTCAATAGTTCCGCTTTCAAGCTCTACTAATTTGTAGTTATTCCATGTTGCTTCTTTTACGTTTAGTAATACACGTGGCTTAACTGGTATGTTTATTAACTTACTCATAGCTATAGCGCTTTTACCTGTTGGTCCAATATTCATGAGTAGTTTTGCTTGTTCAGCAGTGCTATCTAATAAAGTCTCAACCTGCATTTCTTCAGTATTTATTCTTAAAATAATGATGCGGTCAACCAACGCTAACGTATTTGTGTTAAAGCTTATATGGCCGCTTGAGCCCATTTTAGCTGTTGTTTTTACCGATATACGCTCACCACTACTTGATACTACATCGTACCCTGCTTGGTTAACCTCTGTTGCCATACGCCCATTAGTTATAAGTGCGGCGTACAGTTCCCCTATTCTACCGGTTAAATGTCTTAGCTCTGTTGCAGGCACATCCCAACTTAACTCCCTTTCTAACCAGCTCATTGCCTCACCCAATGACTGAATGATTTGCATTTGTGTTAAAGCCATTTTATATCCTTATTTTTCTAACCAATTTTTAAAAGGTGCTTATGCCCTGTTACCGACAATGTACCCTGAGATGCTCGACCTATATGGTCGCTCCACCAATTCATTAGCTCTCTGCGTTTTTCTATGTACTCAGCTCTATTATAAGCAGAACGAACTTGATTTTTATCTACATGCGCAAGTGCGGCTTCTATCACATCTGGGTTAAACTCATGCTCATTTAATGTTGTACTCCCAAGCGAACGTAAGCCATGGCTTACTAATCTACCTTCAAACCCCATACGTTTTAGAGCCATATTAGCTGTTTCATTGTTGATATGATTTCTAGGGTTTCTGTCTGACGGAAAAACAAACTCTCTGTGCCCTGAAATTGGTTTTATTGCCTCCAATAACTCTAAAGCCTGTTTTGATAAAGGAATAACATGCTCTCTGCGCTTTTTCATGCGTTCAGGGGGGATAGTCCAAAGTTTATTACCAAAATCGATTTCATCCCATCGAGTACCGGCAGCTTCACCTGGGCGCGTAAGTGTATGTAACTGCCATTCAATTAAAAAACGAGTTACGCGCTTAATTGATGCTATAGCAAGTGTTTGCATTAATTCAGGCAGCTCCTCTGGTTTTAACGAAGGCATGTTTTGTTTTTGCGGCTTTTTGAAAACCTCACTAATCCCTGCAAGTGGATTGGCATTAATGTAGCCACTATTAACTGCGTGTATCATGATCTTTCTTAAATACAGGCATAGCCGCTTAACCGTCTCTAAAGTTCCTTTTGCTTCTATAGGTTTTAAAATCTTAATCACTTGTGGTGCATTAATTTTACCAATGGGGTATTTGCCAATAACCGATAAAACATGCTTGTTTAACGATCGCCAAATATCTTCACCATAGTCTTTGGTTAAACTTTGTTTTTTAACCTCAAACCACTCTAAAGCGATTTTATTTAGCGTTAACTCTTCTTGTGCTCTTTTAAAAGCTAAAGTTTCGTCTCTATGTTCTTTAGGGTCAGTCCCTAGAGCAACCAACTCCCTGGCTTCTTGAGCTAGCTTTCTAGCATTAACAATTGATATATCGGGATACTTACCTAACCCCATGTTGATACGCTTTTTTGTAATTGGATGGTAGTAATTAAAGTTCCAGAGCTTAGAACCACTCTTTCTAACTTTTACTTGTAGGCCTTTCCCATCAGATAAAATTATATCTTTATCCTCTGCTTTTGCTTTCTTTAACGCTGTATCGGTAAGCTGCTTCGCTGATCTTGCCATAAAAAATGAACCCTACTCCAATTTAGTATCCTTTATTATGGCAGCTTATTAAGGGAATACCATATTAGATACTAAAGCTTTGGGCTTGGGTGAAACAGGATGGGACGAGATGATACACTAAGTCATTGATTTTATTTTATTACAGGCACAAAAAAGGACGTCCTGAGACGTCCTAATATTGAATAATGGTGGAGGGAGAGGGATTCGAACCCTCGTTAGGGATAAACCTAAACACACTTTCCAGGCGTGCGCCTTCAGCCACTCAGCCATCCCTCCACGGTGCTGCAATTGTGTAATGCAACAGCGCGCTATAGTATGAAATAGACCCTTAAGGTGCAAGGCATTTTTAAATTTGGGCCTTTAAATGCTTACTAATCAAGCAACACTTACCTATAGGCACAAAAAAACGGCTAAATCTAAGACTTAACCGTTTTTAATTTATACTTTAAAAGTTACTTAGCCATGCTCGCAGTAAACTCAAGCATGCGATTTAAGGATTTAAGAGCGCCTTCGCGTAAATCCATATCAACGAATACTTCTTTGCCTTTAGGACTTATGAGGGCTTCTTCAATCGCTTTTAAGCCATTCATTGCCATCCAAGGGCAATGTGCGCAACTTTTACATGAAGCGCCCTCACCTGCCGTAGGAGCCGCAAAAAACTCTTTATCTGGACATAGTTGCTGCATTTTATAAAAGATGCCGCGATCGGTTGCTACAATAAACTTTTTGTTGTCCATTGTTTGCGCTGCTTTGATTAATTGGCTCGTAGATCCAACCGAATCGGCAAGAGCAACTATTTCTGCTGGTGACTCAGGATGAACTAATACGCCTGCATCTGGGTGTAGCGCTTTCATGTCTTTAAGTGCTTTTGTTTTAAACTCGTCATGTACAATACATGCGCCATTCCACATAAGCATATCAGCACCGGTATTTTTTTGAATATAACTACCAAGGTGCTTATCTGGGCCCCAAATGATTTTTTCGCCTTGCTCATCGAGGTGCTCTACTATTTCAAGTGCACAGGATGAAGTTACAATCCAATCTGCACGTGCTTTAACAGCCGTAGAGGTGTTTGCATATACAACTACTTTACGATCAGGGTGCTGATCGCAAAACGCAGAGAACTCGTCTATCGGGCAGCCAATATCTAACGAACATGTTGCTTCAAGCGTTGGCATAACAACCGTTTTATTTGGCGTTAAAATTTTGGCTGTTTCGCCCATGAATTTTACGCCCGCAACAATAATCATATCTGCATCGTGACGTGCGCCAAAACGCGCCATTTCTAGCGAGTCGGCAACGCAGCCGCCGGTTTCTTCAGCAAGTGCTTGAATTTCAGGATCGGTATAATAATGGGCAACAAGTACTGCATTTTTATCTTTTAGTAATTGTTTTATACGCGCTTTATATTCGCCTTGCTCGTCTTGTGTTAACGGTGCTGGCTTAGGGGGAAAAATATAACCTTCAGGCATAATAGTTTGAGCTAGACTCATGTTCTCGACCACTTATCTACAGTGCATTAATTAGGGCGAATTATACGAGAATATGAAAGCAAATAACAGCGAACTAGTAAGGCTGTTTATAAAAAATAAAGTGGGAAATTAAAAAAGAATATAAAGGAAAGTATTAGAGAGTGGTGGGTCATGATGGATTTGAACCATCGACCAATTGATTAAAAGTCAACTGCTCTACCAACTGAGCTAATGACCCGCTCTAATATAAATCTGCTTTGTAAAAAGCTTGCGTAAATCCGCCGATTAAACTGTCATAGAATGGTGGGTTATGATGGATTTGAACCATCGACCAATTGATTAAAAGTCAACTGCTCTACCAACTGAGCTAATAACCCGCTCTATGCACTTATTCAATTAAGAATGAAGCTTACGTATATCCGCCGACTGATGCCAAATTCTATTCACAAGGAATAAAAGAATGGTGGGTCATGATGGATTTGAACCATCGACCAATTGATTAAAAGTCAACTGCTCTACCAACTGAGCTAATGACCCGCTCTTATATAACTTTTCATAGAATGGTGGGTTATGATGGATTTGAACCATCGACCAATTGATTAAAAGTCAACTGCTCTACCAACTGAGCTAATAACCCGCTCTATGTACTTATTCAATTATGAATGAAGCTTACGTAAATCCGCCGATTGATGCCAAACCGTATTCACAAGGAATAAAGAATGGTGGGTCATGATGGATTTGAACCATCGACCAATTGATTAAAAGTCAACTGCTCTACCAACTGAGCTAATGACCCGCTCTATTGTTACGTTTAAATGCAACTTACTACTTTGCGTAAATCCGCCGATTGGAACCAGTCATTATTCACAAGGAATAAAGAATGGTGGGTTATGATGGATTTGAACCATCGACCAATTGATTAAAAGTCAACTGCTCTACCAACTGAGCTAATAACCCATTCCAGTTGCTAACTTATTACTAAGTTAAAGCTTACGTAAATCCGCCGATTGATGCCAAACCGTATTCACAAGGAATAAAGAATGGTGGGTCATGATGGATTTGAACCATCGACCAATTGATTAAAAGTCAACTGCTCTACCAACTGAGCTAA
>NZ_JACJEC010000007.1:156364-209830 GCF_014163875.1 Pseudoalteromonas sp. SR43-3
TGACCCGCTCTGACGTTGCGTTTTATAACAACTTAGTATTGTACGTAAATCCGCCGATAAAAGACCATTCAAAGAATGGTGGGTTATGATGGATTTGAACCATCGACCAATTGATTAAAAGTCAACTGCTCTACCAACTGAGCTAATAACCCGCTCTTTTTGTCGCATTTCGAGTGGGGTAACCATTCGTTTGCTGCGGGCGCTTATAATACTTATTTATAAAATGAGTGCAACCGAAATTGTCTCTTTTTTTAAGTTTTTATGTCTAGATGCACAAAATTAAACCGTTTGTGCTCAAACTACATGCAAATCCAAGATTATTCGACAGTTTCCATGTAGTTTGCTCGCCTTAACTAGAAATTTAATCGCTGGTGAACTTTAGTTTCCCAAACGATCAGTTGCTAGTTTTGCAGCGGTAGTACTTGGGTATTGATTGATAAGATCGCTCAATATTTTTTGTGCTTGCGCCGCTGAACCTTGATCTTGTAAAAGTGTGCCTAACTTTAGCATTGCATCAGGGCGTTTATTAGAATTTGGAAATTCGTTAACAACCACTTTAAAATGCTCGACCGCTTTTACGCCATCATTTTTAATGGTAAGCAGCTGCCCTAACCAATAATGCGCGTTAGACGCATATACAGAGTTTGGATAGGTAGTCAAAAACGTTTGAAATTCAGGAATCGCTTGATCATAACGTTTATCTTTCATTATTAACGCAACAGCACGCTCGTACGCTTCATTTTCAGATAAGTCACTGCTGTAGCTCTGTGCATCGTTTGGCTGCGCCTGATCGACTACTGGAGCTGCTGTTGGCTGTGTATAAGCCTGGCTCACGCGGTTTTCAATCTCTTGATACAACTCACGCTGACGCTGCAGTACTTTTTCAAGTTTGTAGCTTTGCTCTTCAGTTACACCGCGAATTTGACTTACTTCGTCTTGTAACAAGTTAAGTTGTTGCTGTAACTCTACTTGTAAAAAGTTACGCGACTGCATCATATTCTCAAGCGACGCTAATCGCTTCTCAATACTTGATTGTGAACTTGCAGCTTCTGAAACAGGAGCGGGAGCAGCCATTAACTGGGTGCTCCCGCTCAATATCATGGCTGCCAAAATAATTTTCGGCTTCATAATATCTCTTATCTTAGTAAACTAGTACCGCACGGCGGTTTTTAGCGAAAGCTGATTCAGTGCGAGATTTAACCATTGGCTTCTCTTCACCGTAGCTTACCACTGACATTTGGCTAGCTGAAACACCTAAGCTTAATAGGTATTTTTCAACTGCTTGGCCACGGTGCTCACCTAGTGCAATGTTGTACTCTGGAGTACCGCGCTCATCTGCGTGGCCTTCAATTAGAACTTTAACTGATGGGTTTTGAACTAAAAACTCAGCATGTGCACGAAGTAAATCAGCGTACTTACCTTCAACAGTCGCTTTATCAAAGTCAAAGTAAATTACTTGCTCTTGACGTAGTGCTTCGTACTTTTGACGAAGTTGCTCTTCTGCTTGTTGCTCAGGAGAGATTGTAGCTACTTCAACTGTATCAGTGTTAGTTGATTGCTCAACAACGCCTTGATTTGATTGGTTTGCAGCACCTTCATCAATATCAGAAGATGAGCTACAAGCTGCTAATGTCATTACTGGCACAGCAATTAGCAGGCCTTTAAGTATTTTGTTAAGTTGCATTGAGTAGATTCCTATTTTGAGTAAACCAGTAATATTACTGTAAGTATGGCGACCAAGCTGGTGCCTTTACTTGTCCGTCTAGCACAGGTAACCGTGCTTTAAAGCGGCCGTCCATCGATACTAGCGCAAGTACCTGTTTATTATTATGGAGCGTGCTGTATATAATCATCGAACCATTTGGCGCTATGCTCGGTGATTCATCTAGGCGTGTTCTCGTTAATACTTGAAACGCACCTGTAGCCAGCTCTTTCTTAGCAAGATGGTACTGCCCGTTGGTACGGTTAACCATCACTAATTCTTTTCCATCTGGTGTTATAGAACCAGCAAGGTTCATATCACCATCAAAGGTGAGTCGTTGTGACCTACCTGTTTTTAAATTTAACTTATAAATCTGAGCATTACCACCCCTTTCAGATGTAAACACAATATCTTGGCCATTAGGGTACCAAGATGGCTCAGTATCTATGCTACGATGATTTGTTAAGCGTGTTTCTTTACGTGTAGCAAGGTCAAGCATGTAAACTTCTGTCGCACCCGTCTTATCCTTAGAAAGCACTAATAATAGCTTTTTACCATCTGGCGAAAACTGCGGTGCACCATTAATACCACGGTAGCTTGCTATTATTTCACGCTTACCTGTGTATATATCTTGAATGTAAATTTGGCTTTGACGGTTTTCAAACGTTACATACGCTAGTTTAGTACCATTTGGTGACCATGCTGGCGACATTAATGGTTCTTTTGAACGAAGTAATACCTGTTCGTTAAAACCATCGTAATCAGCAACGACTAGTTGATAAGGTTTAGGCTCGTTATCACGTACTATTACATATGCAATTTTAGTTAAAAACGCGCCCTTTTCACCCGTTAGCTTTTCATAAATAACATCACTAATGCGGTGTGAATAACGACGAAAACCACTCTCGCCAATAACACTTTCACGCGCTTCTAAAATATGATCTTGGCTTTTAACTAACTTACCGTTACTCATCATTTGCGTATTGCCACCGGTAATTTGGCCGCGAATCACATCAACTAACTCATAACG
Organism: Pseudoalteromonas sp. SR43-3; assembly: GCF_014163875.1. Taxonomy (NCBI): domain Bacteria; kingdom Pseudomonadati; phylum Pseudomonadota; class Gammaproteobacteria; order Alteromonadales; family Pseudoalteromonadaceae; genus Pseudoalteromonas; species Pseudoalteromonas sp. SR43-3. Next base: position 159,097 of record NZ_JACJEC010000007.1, read on the forward strand.
AACTAAATAACGCCCATCAGTTTGTTGTTCAACCTCACCAACAAGAACAGCTTCAACACCTTTATTAACCCAAGACGCATAATCAATTTCGCCATCTTTACTTGGCTGTTGCGGCATTTGCGCCACATCAACAGGTTTAAACTTACCACTGCGCATTAAATCGGCAGCAATAACACCACTTAGCTTTTCAGGAATTGGACCAACACCTTGGTATTTAAAAGGTACAATGGCAATAGGCCTTGCACCGTCTACACCTTCTGTTATTACAATTTCAAGCGCTGCATTAGCAACACCCGTAAACCCAAACAGTAAAACTAAACAGGCTATTTTTATTTTGTTGAACATATCATTCCTTTAAAATTCTGGCTTGATTGTTAAATTAATATTCTTAAGTTTTTCGAATACGTCTTTATCTTTAGATACCGGTAATGTGTCAGCCATGCGCACAGCTCTTAATGCAGCTTCACATACTAACTTGTCGCCACCTAATGATTTAACTTGCGTTACTAAACCATTAAAGCCCAAACGAATATTAACTCGGCACTGTTGGTTTTTCATTTTTTCATCAATCAGTAAGTTTTGCTGAATACGCGCCATAATTAATGCTCGGTACTTATCAACTTCGCTCACCACTTGTTGCTGACGTATTTTACTACGGGCAGCCTGCTCTTTGGCAAGTTGCTCTTGTAACATTTGCTCTTGCATTGCTTGCTGGCGTTTACGTTCGGCCTCAGCAGCACGCTCTTTTGCTTCCTCTTCACGCTTTTTGCGCTCAGCTTCTGCTTTTTTAAGCGCTTCTTCTTCAGCTTTGCGTTTGTCAGCTGCTGCTTTTGCTGCGTTTTCAGCTTCTTGCTTTTGCTTTTCGGCTTGCTTAGCTTTAGCACGCTCTTTTTGCTCAATGGCACGTGCTTTTTTAGCTTCTGCCTCGGCTTGCGCTTTTTCTTTCTCTTTAGCTTTACGCTCTTGCTCTAGCTTTTTAATATTACGTGCTTCTGATTCACGTTGCTTGCGTGCATTGGCCGCTCTGCGTTCTAAATCACGGATACGTTTATCTTCAGCACTTTTTTTATCTTTTTCTTTCTTTTGAAGTTCAGCAATTTTTTGCTCAACTTGTTTTTGATCAACTGTAACGGCTGATACCGCTTTATCTGGCGTAGGTATAGCCGAATTAAGCGTTACTTCCATTACTTTAGGTGTTGGCGGATGAATATTTGCAGAAGCATACAAAAATCCACCAATCCCTAAATGAAGTACTATTGATTTTACTACTGAACTATTCATACAGCTACTTCCCCTCAAAGGATTCAGTCATTAATCCTACTGATGGTACGCCTGCATTTTTCAAAAAATCCATTAGTAATAATACTTCTTGATACGACACCTTACCCGAGCCTTTAATCATTACCGGCACGTCAGGGTTTTTCATTAGCTGTAATTTTATAACCGCAGCCACATCAAGTGCTTCCATAGGCTCTTCTGGATCAGTACCTACACTCACGTAATATTTACCTTGTGCATCTATTGAGGCAATAATAGGCGGAGTATCTTTAGTATCAACTAAATCAGACTCTTCCATTTTAGGTAAATCAACTTTTACACCATGCGTAATAAGCGGTGCTGTAGCCATAAATATTATAAGTAGTACCAACATTACATCAATGTAAGGTACTACATTAATCTCTGCGACCGGACGGCGCTTTTTACGCTGATACATTCGCTTGTGCCTCTATTTGTGTAGCTGCTTGACGATGTAAAATATTAGCAAACTCTTCCATAAAGTTAATATAGTGAGACTCAAGCTTTTCAACACTGTTTGAAAAACGGTTATAAGCAATAACAGCAGGGATCGCCGCAAATAAACCCATAGCAGTCGCAATAAGTGCCTCTGCAATACCTGGTGCTACCATTTGTAATGTAGCTTGCTTAACTTCACCTAGTGCTATAAAGGCATTCATTATACCCCACACTGTACCAAACAAACCGATGTACGGACTTATAGAACCTACTGTTGCTAAAAACGATAGACTAGATTCCATTTTTTCAATTTCACGAGAAAGCGCAACACGCATAGAGCGGTGCGTTCCTTCCATAACAATACTCGCACTTTGAAATGTATTCTTTTTATGACGAGCAAACTCTTTAAAGCCCGAAGTAAACAAAGCTTCAATGCCTTGAGACTGACCGCTGCGTGACGATATCTCGTTATATAATTTGCTTAAATCAATACCCGACCAAAACTTTTGCTCAAATTTCTTAGCATTTATTAGCGCATCCGATATTGCTTTTTTACGTTGAAATATAATTGTCCACGACATTACAGACATGGCAACTAGCCCTAACATTACTAATTGAACAAGCAAACTTGCTTCTAAAATTAGATCTAAAAAATTAAGCCCTGATCCCACGTTAAACTCCTAAATAATTTCAAAATACGGCAAATTGGTTAATTTGTGTAAATATGACCGCTTACACGGCCAAAAGTTGCATCTAGTGTATCTAGTCCATTTCAAGCTGACAACGGTATTGCTATGAATAGGCAACAAAAAACGTTAAAAAAACAGCTTTAGTTAGCATTTCCCTTTGCCTCAGTATTTTATTTAAACTTTAAAACAAACTCGCTAACTATAAATATGCGTAAATATATACATGAAACGTCATAAAATGCGCCGTTTATTCAAAATAAGAGCATAAACACTCAAAACCTATAAGCCTCACCTGCACGTAATAGTAAAACTAATACCGAGCTATAACGAAATAAATTACTTAAGTTATAAATTTCATAAACTTATAAATTTAACGATTAATTAACGCACAAGATTCAAACAACAATAAAATTCACTAAATTAGTTTTTCTAATCTGAAAATACAAATTTTCTAGTTTGAACAAAAAAGTAAACTTACGTATTATTCTCCCATACCGAGCTAGCGCACTGAATGAAATAGTTTCATTAAGCCAAGTTCTTAGTAATAGGATATTTTATCGTATTACATTGTTTTACTCTTTCTGGATAAAACCAAATTTAGTAAAACGTAGTTCCCCTGGATTACTTCCTTCAACTTGTTGTTTGCCCGCATTTTTTGCGGGCTTTTTTTTGCCTGCAATTTAGTGCGCTACATATTTTATTTATAAACTAATAATTGCCCTACCTAATTTACAATAAGTAATTCGCTTACTAGTTTGAATGGTACGCAGGATAGCCTCGCGAGTCTTAACGCCCTGTGAATTAACAGTTAACTATAAAGCGTATTAGTATTTTGAAATAACATTTGCAACAGTGTGTTGAGGTTTTGAGTATAATAATTTGAAACAAAGGGATACTGAAACAATTACCTGCTGCGCTATAAACCACAGCAAGTAAAGTATATAGGCTAGTCTTTTTTAGGAAGTAAACCAAAGTGATGATATGCACTGTCAGACACTATTCGCCCGCGTGGAGTGCGCTGAATAAATCCTTGCTGGATCAAAAATGGCTCTATTACATCTTCTATTGTTTCGCGCTCTTCACCAATAGCAGCCGCTACATTGTCGAGCCCTACTGGGCCGCCCATAAATTTTTCGATTATGGCGAGTAAATATTTGCGGTCCATATAATCAAAACCACTTTTATCTACGTCAATCATATCAAGGGCTTGCTTAGCTACATCGGCGTTTACTGTGCCGTCAGATTTTACTTGAGTGTAATCGCGTACACGGCGCAATAAGCGGTTTGCAATACGTGGTGTGCCGCGCGAGCGCTGGGCAATTTCGGTAGCGCCATCGTCACACATTTCTAAACCAAGATAATGTGCAGAGCGCCCTACTATGTGCGATAAATCTTCTACAGAATAAAACTCTAATCGCTGCACAATTCCAAAACGGTCACGCAGTGGCGATGTAAGCGAGCCTGCTCGTGTGGTTGCACCAATGAGTGTAAATGCAGGTAAGTCTAATTTAATAGAACGCGCAGCTGGGCCTTCACCAATCATTATATCAAGCTGGTAGTCTTCCATTGCGGGATACAGTATTTCTTCAACTTGCGGGCTTAGCCTGTGTATTTCATCGATAAACAGTACATCGCCCTCTTCTAAATTAGTAAGTAGAGCAGCTAAATCGCCTGCTTTTTCAAGTACAGGGCCTGATGTTGTTTTAATACTTACGTGTAACTCATTGGCTACAATATTTGCAAGCGTGGTTTTACCAAGCCCAGGTGGGCCAAATATTAATAAATGATCAAGCGCTTCACCACGGGTTCGGGCAGCTTCAATAAAAATTTCCATTTGCTGCTTAACATGAGGCTGGCCTCTGTAGTCGGCTAAAAGTTTTGGTCTTATTGCACGATCTATAGAGTCTTCATTTGTTTTTTCAGTCGCATCAATTAAGCGATCCGCTTCAATCATGGGTTACTCACAACATAGATTTTAAAGATTCTCTAATAAGAACCTCAGTAGACATATCGGGTTTACTTATCGATTTTACTGCTTTTTGAGCTTGTGGCAATTTATAACCTAATGCAAGCAGTGCCGATACGGCATCATCCGCTGCATTATTAGCAATTGTCGCATCGCTCATTGGCTCTATTACTGCGCTGTCGCTAAATGGCGTAAATAAATCATTGCCCCAATCTTTTAGTCTGTCTTTCATTTCGAGTACTAAACGCTCGGCTGTTTTTTTACCTACACCGGGTAATTTAACAAGCGATGTTGAGTCTTCGTTATTTACACAACTTACAAATTGTTTTGCCGACATGCCCGATAAAATAGCTAAGCCAAGTTTTGGCCCTACGCCATTTGCTTTTAATAGCTCTCTAAACAAAGCACGTTCAACTTTATTATTAAAACCAAATAATAGTTGAGCATCTTCACGCACTACAAAGTGAGTGTAAACAATCGCATTTTCACCAATTTTTGGTAAGTCGTAAAAACAGGTCATTGGCATTTGTACTTCGTAACCTACACCACTTACTTCGAGTAATATTTCTGGTGGCTGTTTTTCGACTAAAATACCATTTAAGCGGCCTATCATAATTATTTCCTTAAACGTCCTCTAACGGTTTTGCTTGCGCTGCCCGCTAGTTTAATTAAATTTTGTTCTGAGTGAGCGTGGCAAATCGCAATAGCGAGTGCATCAGCTGCATCGGCTTGTGGCGTACCAGGTAGTTTTAAAATATTTTTTACCATGTGTTGCACTTGAGTTTTATCTGCGCCACCGTTGCCTACTACTGCTTGCTTAATTTGCCTAGCTGAGTATTCAAATACAGGTAAGTCGGCCATCGCAGCGCCCACAATCGCAGCGCCTCTAGCTTGGCCTAGTTTTAAAGCTGAATCGGGGTTGTGCGCCATAAATACTTTTTCAATGGCAAAGGTTTCTGGCGAAAACTGCTCAATAAGCTGTGTAATGCCTTGGTAGATCATTTTAAGCCTAACCGGAAAAGGATGATCGGCTAACTTAATACAGCCACTGCCTAAGTATGTAAATTTAGAACCTTGATGGGCAACAACACCATATCCGGTCAAACGTGAACCAGGATCGATCCCTAAAATGATGGCCAAACAGCGCTCCATTGTTATTATTTTTAAATTACGTTAATAATGCCAGAGCACTGTATAAATTACCAGTACAAAGAAAAACAAAAATGCCCACGTACTAGGTGGGCATTTACAGAGCATGTTAGTTTAAGCTTACCCTAGGGCACGCACTAATCCTTGGGTGTTTTGTTTAAGTGTTCGGGCAATCATTAAATAACCTAAGCCTGCCACAAATACGCCGCCAGCTACCGGACCTATAATCCATATATGTGGGTGTAACTTACCTGCTAAATCAAACATTTGTTGCTGCACAATCAAAAGCGCTATATCACTAAAAAATGCAGCCACTAAACCAGCTAAACCGCCTAGTAATAAAAACTCATACAGGGTCGCGTTTTTAATTAATCGGCTTTTAGCCCCAAGCGTTCGCAGTATTACAATTTCTTGCATACGCTCACCTAAACTAGCTTGCACTTGCGATATAAGTACAAGCGCGCCACACAGCACAACAATTGCAAGTACGAAGCCAATGGCGAGCGATACTTGCGAAATAGTAGTTTGTATTTGCTTAACAAAGTTATCAATATCAATGGCTGTAATAGTAGGGTAAGTACGTAATAACTGGCTAAAGTCACGTTTTTGATCTGGATTTATACGTACCGACGAAATATACGTCGCCGGAAAATCTGCAAGTACATCAGGGCTTAAAATAATAAAAAAGTTAGGTTTAAGCGTGGCCCAATTTACTTTGCGCACACTGGTGATTTTAGCGTCGAACGACTGCGAACCAATTAAAAATGTAAGCGTATCGCCTATCTCAACATCTAATCGCTCAAGCATCGACTCCTCTACTGAAGCCTCAGCCATCGCATTTTCACCAAACCACGTGCCTTGTGTTACTTCATTTTGGTCAGGCACATCTTTAAGCCATGTAAGGTTTAGCTCACGACCAATACCTGCACGTGCTTCTTCGTCTTTTTTCTCGTTGTCTTGCAGCGATACAGAACGTGCTACCAACTCGCCGTTTACCGCATTTACGCGCCCACGAATAGTTGGATAAAACTCTGATACCTGAATATCTTTTTGAGCTAAATATTCATTAATTGGCTCAAGCTCATTTTGCGTAATATTAACTAAAAACGCATTAGGCGCGTCGCTTGGAAGTTGCGACTGCCAATCAGATATCATGTCGTTTTTAAGTACCACTAAAAACAGCAGTAATTTAATTGCTAACGAAAAACTAATTAACTGTACCGCGTTCACATTTGCACGCTTTTGGATAGATGCAATTGCAAGCGACCAGCTGTTACCTGGCTTTAATCCTAGCTTTCGACCACCACCAAATATTAATTTAGATACTAAAAACAGCACACCAATTAGCGCAAGTGTTGATATAAACAAAATAAGCGTTATTTTTATGTTGTTACTAAATAACCACATTAATAAAAACACAGTTAGCGCACTCATACCTAAATGCACACGGCTCACTGCCAACTTGTCACCTAAGTTACGGCGCAGTACTCTAAGCGGTGGAATATCAAATAAATCAAATAACGGTTTAATAGAAAACATAACGGCACAAATTACGCCAGTGCTTATAGCTACCAGCCAAGGTTTAAAGCCACCTAAAGGCAGCTCTGTGCCCATACTTTTTGATAAGTAACTTGTTGCTATTTCTTGCAAGCCATAACCAATTAACAGCCCAATACTTACCGCCATTGCACATACAAGCAATAAATGGAGCATGTATATTTTGCGGATCATTGAACGGCTACCGCCTAGCGTTTTCATCATCGCTACTGGGTCGTATTGGCGTTCACAATAACGTTTTGCTGAAACAGCTATAGCCACTGCGGCTAAAATAATGCCCAGTAAACCAGCAAGTAATAAAAAGCTCTCAGCGCGGTTTAAGCTGTTTGAAATGGGTGATTGGCGGTCTTTAACGCCATACCATTGTTGGTTTTCTTTCATTTGTGGTTTAAGCCACTCGTAAAAGCTATTTATGTCGGCCTCACTACCTGCATAAAGTTGGCGGTAATAAACACGACTACCCGGCTGCACAACTTCAGTTTTTGCAACATCGTCAATATTAATAAGCACACGACGGCTACTTGAAAATACATTAAATGGCGCGTCTGGCTCTTCTACAATAACTTTTGAAACATTAAATAATGCCGCGCCAAGCTCTACTTGCGCGCCTATATCAATATTTAAACTGTAAAATACCGACTCACTTAGCCACACATTACCCGGCGTTGGCCCGCTATTAGCAACTTTAGTTTCACCGGTTAGGGTATCTTTAACTTTTAACTGCCCTTTTAGCGGGTACGCATTAGATGCCGCTTTTACTGAGCTAAACTGCATTTCATCATCGGCAAACAACATAGTGTCGAAATACACCATTTGCGCCGTTTTTAAATTTTGGCTCTGTGCTTGAGTAATAAAAGCGGTGTCCAGAACATGGTCGCTTGCAAGTACACGGTCTGCTGCAATAAAAGCACTGCTTTTTTGCGCAATACTTTGCCCTATTCGCTCAGTAACCATCGACAGTGTAAGCACGGTTAAAACAGCAAGAGCGATAGCTGCGCTTATAACCGTAAGCTCACCACGGCGAAATTCTCGCGAAAATAACTTAAGCGCTAACTTAACCCACATTAGCAACGTCCTCTACTTGGCTTTTTACCAGTAAACCCGCTTCTATTTGAATAATGTGCTCACATTTTTGTGCAAGCCCTTCATCGTGAGTTACCAAAATAAGCGTAGTACCGTGCTGAGTATTTAAATCAAATAATAAGGATTCAATCATTTTACCGTTTTTGCTGTCTAAATTAGCCGAAGGCTCATCAGCAAATAGTATTTTAGGTGTACCAATAAATGCTCGCGCAATAGCAACACGCTGCTGTTCACCGCCAGAGAGTTGCGACGGGTAATGATCAATTCGATGGCTCAAGCCTACTTTTTCAAGCAAAGCAATTGCTTGCTCTTTTGCATCACTTTCACCAGCGAGCTCTGCTGGTAGCATAACGTTTTCTAGTGCCGTTAAGCTTTGTACTAACATAAACGATTGAAACACAAATCCAATTTTAGCCGCGCGCAGTGCAGCACGCTCTTCTTCATCTAAATTGTGTAATGGTTCACCATCTAAAAATATTTCACCGCTGCTGGCGGTGTCCAGCCCTGCTAATAAACTGAGTAACGTAGATTTACCTGAGCCCGATGTGCCAACAATAGCAACAGACTCGCCATGCTTGACATTAAAGCTGATGTCGCTGAGGATGGGCAGCTCACCTTCAAAGGTAGAGACTACTTTAGACAAACCATTAACCTGAATTATATTTAATTGAGAAAGCGCTGACATATGACTCATTCAATCCTTCGTTTAGTATTCATTTTATTTTTAGTTATCAAACCGCTGAGCGCAGCAGCCGAAAACACGATTTTAATACTCGGTGACAGTTTAAGCGCAGCCTACGGACTTCAACAAGAAGAAGGCTGGGTAAAATTGTTACAAGATAAATACGATGACGAACAAGCCGACATTGAACTTATCAACGCCAGTATTAGTGGCGAAACATCTGGTGGAGCCCTACGCCGTTTAGATGCATTGCTTGAGCAATACGAACCCACTCATGTACTTATTGAGCTAGGTGCTAATGACGGTTTACGTGGTTTCCCAGTTAAAAAAATGCAAACTAACTTAACGTCTCTTATTCAAAAAAGCCAAGCAGCTAATGCGATGACCGCCTTAATGGAGATTTACATTCCCCCTAATTACGGCCCGCGTTACAGTAAAATGTTTACTGACACTTTTTCGCGCGTTAGCGAAGAGACAAATGCGCATTTAATGAACTTTTTTATGCTAGATATTGCCAGCCAATCTGATCTAATGCAAAACGATAGTTTACACCCTAACAAAAAAGCTCAGCCATTAATACGAGATGAGATGTATGACTCGATCAAAAAGTGGCTAAATAAAGACTAGCTAATTAATACACCGCAAGGGCGCCTTTTTAGGCCTCTTGCGTAATAAACACCCAAACAAACAATCGCTTATTGATTTTTAAAAAAATACACGTACTATTGCAAACAACGTCGGTATGTAGCGCAGCTTGGTAGCGCACTGTCATGGGGTGGCAGGGGTCGAGAGTTCGAATCTCTCCATACCGACCATTTAAATCAATATCTTACCTCAACTTATAAATCTCTCGTTAAAACCTAAACTGCTCCGTGTAGCCAATCTGTAGCCACTCTTTTCTTTTTTATAGTCGGGAATTAAAAAATTTATCTCTTTAATCGTTCGCGCGTACTGGTTGCGAATCTTCCTTTTACGGTGTCTGAAAATACCCTATAGAAATCTAGCTAATTTGTTATGTTGTTCTAAGCTATTTCTTAGCCCCCATACGCCAGAGAAGCCGTTTCTTTGTAGATACCTGAATAAGCTTTTACTAGTCCAAGAATTACCCCAGCTTGTCTTAATGCCTCTATTATTCAGGTAATTGACTAAAACACGATAACTAGGGTTTTTGTATCGACTGGATTGGTTTATCAACTCCACCAGCGTTATAAAAATTAGCTTATCGTTATTAATTTTATGTGATGTATTCATATATCCCCCAATATGAGTTCTTATTATACCCTTTCTTAGCTTAGTATCATGCGGATATGACCTACTAAAAAGTACATTAAATATCGCTTTATAATATTAAATTTAAATAGCTTGAATTTGCCTCGTTCTTTTGTGATTCTAAAATAATTACAACTACTAAGGACGGTTATGTTTCTATCAGACAACCAACAATCATCTTCTTCAAATACAAAAACAGAATGGACATTAAACGACAAAGGCCTGACGAATAATTTTACAGAAATAACTTATGATATTGACAGCCTAAGCTTTTCACTAAAAAAGGATGGGTATAAAGGGGTTGCATCAATCTTTTATAAGGATAAATTTCTTTGTAATCTATCAACTTTATTTAGTCAATCTGGGATCTATAAAAAGCACGGTATTAAAGAAAGTATAATAATAACCAATAATATTGAGGATAAGCTGACAGATGTACACAATAACGAAATCACTCTGACAAGCACATTACTCAACTTTAATTCAAAAGAATATGGTATTGCAGGCTTGCGAACGGTTAAAGGTACTTCATCATATGACGTTCTGTTTTATGGGAAACACTTAACTGATGTGTCAGAAGCAACAGCTCAAAAATTAGAGAGCACAAAAGACATATACTTAAAGCGTAAGTTGTCTACTTTCCATGAAAAAATGAAAGACAAAAAAACAGTTAGCGAAATCGTAAAAATAAAAGAGAGTCTCACTGCAAAAAATTATAAAATAATCCGTAGTCCAAATGAAGTAATACTAACCACTGAAACCTCATCAAATTTAAATGTGCTGAAAAGGCTGGACGTTATAACTGCTGAATGTGCGTATGGTATGAACATATTTAAAGACTTGTTCGCGAGCATAAGTGATATTTTTGGCGGTAGAAATAAAAGTATTCAAAATACGTTGAAAGACGCTCGTAAAAACGTTTTAGCTGAACTACAAAAAGAAGCATTTTCTCTAGGTGCTAACGCTGTGGTAGGCATAGACCTAGATTACAGTGAAATATCGGGCGGTGGTAAATTCGGTATGTTATTTATCGTTGCTTCTGGCACTGCGGTAATTGTTGAGGATTAAATTTAATTATTTATTTTAGCTAGCTTATAGCGGCGTTAATAAAGTATAAAAACGCCGCTTTTAAAATTAGTTAATACTCATCTGGGGCGCTGCGCCATTAGTGAATGTGTAGTTTGAAACAATACCGTCATCAAAAAGTATATCTAACATTTTTTGAGTGCCTTCGGTTTGAACTTTCATAGTGAACACATAAGATTGGGCTTTAGATGTGCCCTGTGAGTAAAAATAAAGCCACTTTACTTGGTTGCCATTAATAACAGTTTTTGAATACGGTTCACCAAACCAATCTGCAACTTGCTCTTTAGTTGTAACTCCCTTTTCAATCTGATCAACCTTATCTGTTTTAAAGTCGCTGCCTGTTGTGTAATTTGCAGTAGCACAGGCCGTTAGTAATAAAGCACATAAAATTAAAATTCCATATTTCATAGTTATTCCCTTTTCATTTAATGAACCATAAAAATATACAAGCATGTGAATATTTACAACTATTTAATTAGTTAAGCCATACATTCACTCTTAACTACTCCTAATATATTGATTCTAAAATCATAAAAAGCTGTTAAGTTAAGTGTTAAGTAAAAAGGCCACCTTTACTATATTAGCCTTTTCTATACTCGGTAGTCCTTATTCCCTTTACAGACCACACTATTTTAAATCAGCTATTTAATTTATTTATAGAAAGTTACTTAACTACTTAACACAAACAAGTAAAGCCCTTATAAATAAAGGGCTTTAGCTGGGTTAGGTGAATTTTAAGAGCTTAACTTTACTCAACTAACCTAACAGTTGATATAAAAGAAGCGGCTAGTAAATGCTTAATTTATAGCGTGTTTGATTCCCCCCTGCTTTTTTGGCTTGTAGATAACCTTCGCGGCTTAATTGCTTTAGCGCTTTACCGACAACACCGCTTGTATAAGAGTTAAGTTTTTTATCTTCATAAATTAACTCACCAGCTGAAAACCAACCATTAATACACTGTGGCCTATCAATTTCGTTTGCAAAATCTATCTTGCTGGCTGGTGCTATGTAATTGTCGTATATGTAACTATACGCAAAGCCCTTATCTTGGTAGCTGTCATTAAACTTGGCTATTTGCTGCAAATCTTCGTCTTTTAGCATCCAGCCATAACCACTTAAATAGAGCTGCTTTACTTCAAGCCAAAACTGTTTAAGTTGTGACTCATCAACCTGTTTTAATGAGCCTGTACCGTCATAGTGCCAGCCCAGTAACTCGTTTAGCTTATCCATGTTAGCGGCTCGCTCCATTTCAATAACAGCAAAGCGGCTTGAGCCTGTTTCATCCTTTAAAAACTCGCTACCGTTAACCGTGGCAATAAAATGTGTTTGCCTTGGTTTTTTAATATCGAGCCTTGCATAAGGTGGGCGAACCGTATCAACCTTATTAGTGATAAACGCTTTCAAACTTCCTTGTGAGTTTTTACTGGTACGTTCAAGCTCGCCTAGCTCAACAATAAATGAGCGAATACACGACAACACACTGTCTTTATCATCGGGGTTTAAAGCTGCCCCTTCTAAAAACGCATGTGGGATAATCTCAGCAAAGCGAGAGACAAACGCCGTTTTTCTAAAAGACTGATTGCCCTGCAATACAGGCACAAGTTTACTATTAAAATTTTTCTCATAAAGAGAAGCCACACAGCCCACCAGCCAGTGTTTTAATATCGTGTCGGCTAACGCTTCATGTTTAGCGTTTAAGCAGCTAATTACCGCACTTACGCGTTCTTTACCGTCCCATTTCTCACCATCTAAGTATAGTTTTATAGGGTGGTATTTAGTTTGCTCACATAATGCAACTAAATGTGTGTTAATTGCCTTTTCAGGTAAACCATAAATATTTGCAGCTGATATAAGTTTACTGTTAATGCTGTCGAACGAGTCGGCGATTAAGTTACCAAAAATATCGCACACCTCATTATTAAAGGTCATCATATTTAACCTAAAATCTAAGCTACAAAAATTAGCTAAATCAGCGAGGTTTTGATTAGTATTTAGTACTCTTACATTGCCTTTATTATCCTCTTTTAAATCGGTAAAGCGTGGCCTATCTAATACCGTATTTTGAGGCAACTCTATTTCGTAGCTTTTGTGCGGGGCTGGTATAGCTATACTCATAATTTAGCCCCCATAAACAACGTTTGAGTGCGTTGGTTTTGCTTATGAATTTTGTACTCTTTTAAGTTGTGTTTGTGCAACTCAGAAAAGTAAGTTTCAGCCACCAGCTTTAACGCTCGTTTATAATCGCCTTGATAGGAACGTATCACCATAAAATCAAACTTATCTATACATAAGCCATTAGCGCAGGGGTCATTTTCATGGTGCGAATAATAACGCTCCTTACCATCGGTATGACTTGTTAATATATAAACACCTGCCTGTTTGCTGGTGGACTCTGGCGGTAAATACGCCTTACCTTGTGCTTTGTAACCGTATTGAATAAGTAACTCATGCCATGAGTAAGCGCTGTTAACAGCATCGATAATAGATACCTGCTTACCTATTAACTGAGTTTGATAACTTGGCTTAATAGGTAGGCTAGTAGCCTTTTCTAATTCCTGGTTTTGCTCTGCTTCTAAAGCTTGTGCGTCTTTGTAAAGCTGAGAGCTTTCAACATCAAGCGCCCTACCTGCTGCAATTTTAAATTGGTAACTATCGCCTTTTAAGCGGACAGGTAAATACATTATTTGCTGCGGGCGTTTGGCGCAATCATCTGCCATGAACACATAGCTTAAATAGCTTTCCATTGCCGCCCACACCTCATAAGTAATAGAAGCGGCTAGTTCTATATAAACTCTATACCGATTTGTTGTGGTCTGTTGCTGGTGGCTTGCTGTTGTATGGATTATGTATGACTCAATACACATACTTTCTAGCATGTCGGCAATAGTCGTTAACTCTAGGTTAGTATCGTCTAAATCAAGCCTAAGTAGCGTAAACTTATCATGTAAGAGAATAGACTCTTTTGTTTTATTAGCCGCATCAGTAGCCGCAATTACGGCCGATCTAGCTTTAGCTTCTTTCGGTGTTAATGCGCCTAAGTCTTGAGGACTTTTAACCTTTAGTTTTAACTCATGCCAATTTATATGCGTAAAATCAGCGGTGACGTTGTGGCTTTTGCCATGTAAAAATTTAAGCATGTTTAAGCCCTTTATTAAAAATAATACTTACAAGCAACATGTTTATGTTGGGGCTAACGCTCAACAATGTTTTAAGTTTATTGGTATAATAAAGGCCACAACATAGTTTTGTAATCAGCCCTTTGCCGAGGGCTTTTTTATGCTCAATCATAAAGCCCCCGATTTAATCAAAGTGATAGTCAAAGCCACTAATACCACTATTTGAAAAATTAAATATAATAATAGAATTAAAATATCACTAAGCTTTACACTTACCTCTGAGTTGAGTAACTTATCAACCGCAAACTTTATTTGTTTGTAACTTTTAAAAGGGCTCATTATTTTGACTCCTTTTTTGGCTGGTGGTTAGTTTGTGAAGCTTCATCACCAGTATTTGAACTAGAGGCCGTTACAGTTGGCGCTGTAGTGGCTTTTTCATTTTCGGTTTGTTGATTGTAGTAATCATCGTTTGCAGCATCACTCACTAGATCGGCAAGCTCTGACTTCGCTCTGATAGATTCAAGAAAGGCTGTAGACTCCCTAATTCGACCTTGTTTAGCCAGCTTATGTGAATCTTGTTTATACTCGCTTTTTCTCTCTGCCCTTGCTTTAGCATCATCAAGCTTTGAACCTGATTTATGTCTCGGGTCTAAACTACGCGCAAAGATAACGCCTTTATCACTTGTGTGGTTAATGATGTTCCAGCAATACTTACTTCCCCCTAAGCTTTGTAGCGGGCTTCGTTGCCGACCGTTAAAGATGCGGGTTAATTCGGCTTCATATACTTCATAATTATCTAAAAGTAATGACAGTAGTTTATAAGCTTGAGTATGTGACTTAGGTATATAACAAGGGTTAAAATCGTTTAGCTTTTTCACTGTTATACCTCCTTGCTCGCTAACCACTGATCAAGGTCACATTTTCTGTAAATGCAACAACGTGTACTTATGCGAATTTTTTTAGGAAAGTTTTCGTTCTGTTCAGCAAGCCTCCATAAGGTGGGCTTGCTCACCCCTATATAGGCAGCGGCATCTTTTAAGCGTAAGTTTTCGTTTGAAATTGAATGGTTCATAAAAAATCACCTGATTTGTTGTTGATTCAGGTGACATTATGGGAAGTAATTTTGCTCTACATCAGGGAATACAAAAAATTTAATTATTCCCGTCGATTTCCTTTCAAGTAATCGGGAATTTTTATTCCTTCGCTTTTTTGAATAATGTCCTCCCAAAAATGCAACGTATCTTCTGGTTCGCTAGCTTGAATATTCTCAGGTTTAGAGAAGAACTCCATATAGCGCTTTGTACTCTCTTTTCTAGTGATTTGTTCTTTAGGTAAGAGTTCATACGCAAACTTTGGATATTTCTTTTCTAACGTTGAAGCTTTAAAAGCTGGTTTACCATCAAAATCATTTTTATTTGAAAGCACAACTATTTCAGAAGCTCTTTCTACACTAGCTCCAGCAATTACTAATTTATTCATATAACCTAAAAGCTTACTTTTTACCCTGTCTTTCTTGATTCGAACAGAGAGATGGTCAAATGTTGTTTTTTTAGTTTTTTTTATTCTCTCTTCTGTTATTTCTAGGAGCTTCTCTATTAAAAAGTCGGGCACTGGTAATGAATTTCTGAGTAGAAAAGAGTTGAACACATCTACACTATGGTAAGTATGCTTAGTGATTGGTCTATGTAAGAATAGAGCAGAAGAACTAGCTAGAACTGTTATTAAATCATTCGGGCAGCTATTAAAAATATCGCTTTCTTTAAGCTTACCCCTGTAATAATTCAGAAACTCAATATGCTTATACTCCACTTTCAACCTCCTTATTTATATCATTCCAGCTTTGCCCAAAGATCACTAAATAGCTTGCCGTATCTTGTTCATCATGTCTTAGATAGTTAGCCGCAATCATTGAACCGTCTTTATGGCCGACTAAGCCAGCAATAGTTAATACAGGCACACCACGCGCCACCAGCTCAGAAATAAAGTTATGCCTAAATGAATAAAAATCTAAGTTTTCAGGTACACCGCCAAGCGCTTTAACTTGTTTCCAATGCCTAAGGTGCGCTTTACGCTCTAAAGTTTTGTTAGTGCGTTCAGACTTAAATATTAAACCGCTTTTAGCCTGTTCTTGCTGTGCTGCCCATGTATTGAATACAAATTTTAATTCATCCGTTACAGGGAATTTAATTTTTCGGCTATTCTCGGCCTTTTTGGTTTTGCTGGGTGTAAAGCTAAGTGTGGTTTGGTTGTTAAATTGATTGAATACCAAGTTATCCCACCTCAAAGCGTATATGTCGGATGGGCGCATACCTGTTAATCGCGCTATATGGCAAAAGGGAATAAACCAGTGCGGGTAAGTGTGATTATCTAAATTTATTAAATGGCTTTTACCGTGGGCTATGCTTGAACGTCTTTTCTTTTTAAGGTTATCTGAGTAAAGCTGTAAGCCTGTGCTTATTTGCTGTTTAACTTCATCGCTGAATATGTCGCGCTGGTGGCTTAGCTTTTCGTTATGGACTTCTAAGTCGTCTTGCTCTTTAATAGTGAGCGCTGGTAACGTAAAATTTTTAATAGGGTTAACTTTAAGAATTGGCTCACTCACTCCCCTTAAAGGCTGGGCAGCATAATTAAGCATGGCTTTAAATGCGCCGTAATCCCTTACGAGTGTTGAACGCATAATGCCTTTGCTTCTGCGCTTGTTGTACCACTGTAAAATATCAGCACTATTTAGTTTATCCATATCGCGCTCAAACAAGTGCGAAAAATTATGCTTAATACCTTTTAGTGTACCTGCGCCATACCGGTAGTTATCTAATTTATGCGGGGTATAGATTGCCTCAAAAAACTCACCTACTTTTAAATATACATTGGCTGCTTTTAGCTGTTCTTCTTCGCGTTGTGATTGCGCTAAGCCTTCTTTGTATGAAAGCGGATCGATGCCCTCTCTTAATTTAGCCTTCCATGAAATAGCCTCCGCTGCCGCTTGGCTTGGTTTTATGTTCGCGTCTGCTATTGTGGCTGTTCTGCGCTTTCCAAGTAAATCAGTGTAACGCAATCTCCATGCGCCACCATGAGAAAGCTTAAGATAGAAAAACCCTGAAATTTTGTTGCATCCTAACTGTTGTCGCGGTTTTGCACTTTTTTTAAATGTCGATAGTTTAGCTTGTGTTATTGAAGTTAAATCTGCCATATTGAACCCGAGCGTGTAGCCAATGTGTAGCCAGTATAACTTAATTTTTAGAAACTTGCTGAAATCACGAGAAGCTAAAATCAATTATAAACAAGAGTTTAAGATTGAATTTAACTTTAAATACAACAGCTAAAACCGTCATGGGGTGGCAGGGGTCGAGAGTTCGAATCTCTCCATACCGACCAATTAACTACACCTATATCAATAAGTTAAACTTCTCTTCAAAATATAGCCAAAATCCATCTGTTTTGATTCTACAATTTATCCGTAGCACTATCTTATTTATCTAAGCGCACTTAATAAAACGAATTTACCTAGTAAGTCTTGTAGTTTTTGAGGGGGTTGTATTTAATTGTTATTAACTTGAAGTGGCCTTTGTGGGATCTATATAAAGCCATTTAATTTCAATTTATTGAAATTAAAATAAAAAAGCGCTCTAAGCGCTTTTTTATTAAAGTACTAGTGCTTGCGCCCTACACCATTACGTACCATGTCTTGCCCGGTTTGGAATACATCTTCTGTAATACCGCGCGCTAAAAGTAATTTTTGATTATCGTCAAACACGGCTACAAAACGACTACCATCACTATTGTTTGTTGCCATACCAACGCCCGAAACACCCTTAAGGCCAAGACCGCCGTTTTCTACATTTAATAAAAAGCTTTCTAATTCGGCTAGACTAGAAATTACATCATTTTCTTTATTCATTTTAACACTCTTTTAGTAAGGCTTTTAAATCATTATGGTGGCTATTTTATATAGAAGAGCCAAAAACTTAAACCCTTGGCTCAGGTTAGTCACTAAATCGACTTTATAGCTAACTCTAAATTGCTTAGCGCACAACCAAACTCTTTTGCATTGATGCGATGATACTGCGTGTCACTCGTTGCTGTAAGGCTAATTATAAACTCGTCTTGTTGGGCTACCGCACTTTGCTCTTGGCTTAAACACATAGCTTGAGTAAGTGAACGCAGTTTTGAATTTGTTAAAATTGAGCCAAAACGCTGCACTGGCAGTGGAGGTATTTTTATAGCGGGTAACGCTTCATCTATTGTGCGTGCGCTTAAGGTAAACGTGTTATTGGTAATTTCAATTACACTGCTAGTAGGCCAGTACGAATAGCTATAGCTCTTACTCTCAGGTTGGGCTTTACCTTGGTTAGCCAAATGCACTACACCACTTTTGCCTATTACGGTTATTAAACTACCTTCTGGCGATTTAATAACAACTAAGGCTGTATTTTCATCAATACCAAATCCATGTTGAATCTCTGTTTTAGTATTTTTCACTTCGTTTTTATTTAGCGTTGCTGCAAGCCTAAATGTACGGTTTTGTTCGCTAAATTGAATATCTAGTACACCAAAGTTAAAACTGCCCAGCCCACCAGCATTAGTGTTATTTTCACTTTTACGAAGTGCCTCAAGGCTTGTCGTATTTGTAAGCATGCCCGTCACTTTACTTTGGATTGCAGCACCGGCTCCTTCACCTACAATTACTGGGCGAGTTTGCAATGCTTGCGTCCACGGGTATGGGTTATTGTTTTGATCAAATAATACCTTATGTGTTAAAGCCGCATCACCATCATTAAACATCACACCGGTACTATTTTTAATAAGTGATACAAGTGCATTAGTGCCATTTTTACATAAAGCGTATTCGGCCTTTGTGCGATCGGGATAAATCACTTCACGGTTATACACATTCATTAATGTATTTCTAAGCGCTGGTAATTCATCGCACGAGTTACTCGTAATCGCTTTAGCAAGCGCTGGCGTTAGTGCTAACCATTGAGTGTTTATATTTGATTGTGCCAAAAGACTTTGCGCTACATCTGCCGACTCATAAGGGTCGCGGCTCGAAGCCGTAATAGCAAGCATGGTTGGTTTTGGGTTATTAACTTTTAAACTGCCCGACACAAATTGTAAAATATTATTAGTCGCAACCTCATTATTAAAATCGGTATTTACTTGCTCTTTTAAACGCTCACCGTTTTTATTAAGTAGCGGTACTTCTAGCATATCAAATACAAAGTTGTACTCTTGCTGAGTTAGACTTTCTAATTGCTGATTATTTATATCGCGCCACTGCCAGAGTAAATCTGTTTTTGATACGCTATTTGACGATTTACTTTGTATGGTTTTAAGTGTTTTTAATACAGCCGTTTTTGCCTCAACATTATTATTAGGCCAATGCTGCGCGATGTTTTTTATTTGAGAGCTGCTAAGTGTATATAAATTATGTGACTTACCATCAATAACAGCCTCTTTTTGGCAATTATTAAGCTTGGCGCTAGTACAGGTAGTAAGCTCTGACCCCACTAAAATTAAAGTTTGGCTTTGCTCTTGAGCCACTGCATTTATTGAAAAACCGGCACCGAACAATGCCACTACCATACCCAGTAACTTCGGCTGTTGATCACGTAAAAATGCACATATCATAATGTAAACTCTAATATAAATAATAAAACTAATGTGTTGTAGTTTAACAGCTAGCCACTTGCGCCTAAATATATTTTTATAAATGTTAAATAATTCAAGTCTCTGAAAAACGTTCGGGTTGAGCACTGCATTTAAATACATTGTTTAGTTTGCCCCTCTGTCTTTGTAAATATTATCTAAACAAATTTAAACGGAGCATTTATTGACCAATTTCATTGTTTAAATTACGGTGGTGAATTATTTTATGTAACTGGGGTGAAATATGGACTTTTCTAATGAAGAGATAAATTTTTTTGCTGAGTTATTTAAGCCCAATACAAAGTCACATGCTCACAACAGTCACGTTTTAACGTTACAAAGTTCAGTACCAGCCAATATTGCTCACTTACTTAGTAGCGCTAATTTAACCCTGCTCGCAGAGGTTGCACACTATCAGTTATGGTTTCCGTTGGACTTGAAAATTGATAGCGCCGGTATAATCAAACCGATTTTAACCGCCCCCGAAGTAATAGACACACAAGGCACACTGCGCAGTTGGCGCTGGAGTGAGCTAAATATTAAAAGCCAAGGGTTTAAAATTGAATCAATATCAAACACGGGGATGTTTTTAAAACCCCTCAGAAAAGGTAACCATTTAAATAAATCGCAGCACATGGAATTTATTTTACCTAACAAACAAAGTATTTCGATGGAAATAGAACCCGTAAGGCAAAGCACGCAAGGTATAGCCGCTAAAATAACGCAAATTCATAGCGGTCAAGAGCAACTAAGAGCTTACCTATTTGAAGAACATAAGCGTCAACATGCTAAATTATACGAGAATGGCCAATTAGTTGAGCAGCTAATTTAATAGGTGTTTACCCCGCTATACTTGCATTTAGTTGGCTTTATTTAACCCCCTCTCAATGTTAATCTGTACCCTTATTAATAAATCATAAGGATATGACAATGCCAGGTGCTTTTGCGCACATCACTGCTGTAAATTTTGCAACGCAAACCAAGTCACTCGCTAAAATGGATATGCCTAAAAAAGCAAAGCTTATTTTAAGCCAACGCCAAGCATACCTTGAACTAGGCTGTGTAGCCCCCGATTATCCTTACTTAGCTGTAGCGCAGCCTAGCCAAAATGCGTGGGCCGACCTAATGCACTATGAGCACACAGGCGATTTACTTAAAGCAATGATTGAATACTGTAAAACACTTGAAGGTGAAGCATTTGAAAAGTGTTTTTCCTGGTTATGCGGTTATATGGCCCATGTTGCTGCAGATATAACAGTGCATCCGGTTGTTGAATTAAAAGTAGGCCCTTACGCGCAAAACCAAACGGCGCACCGTACCTGCGAAATGAATCAAGACGCGTTTATTTGGCAACGTTTAAACTTAGGTGAGTTAGGTTATGCTGACCGCGTGCAACAAAATATTGGATCTTGTACTAACAAAGACGATAATTTTGATACCGATATTGCAAAAATTTGGCGACATGCTTTATTAACGGTTCACCCAAGCTACGCAGCACAACACGCTCCTAACTTTAATTCATGGCATAACGGTTTTCAGCTTGTAGTAAATAATGTTGAAGAAAGCTATCGATTATTTGCCTGTGCACGCCATGTTGCTGCTAATTTAGGCTTGTTTTATCCTCGCCCAAACGAAGTAGACCCCACTTTTATTGAACATCTAAAAACGCCGCACGAGCCTATGCATTACAACGATATTTTTGACTTTGCCGTTAGTAACATTCAGCACTACATAACCATTATTGCCAATGCCGTATTTTTAGATACTGATTACAGTGCAATTAAAAATTGGAACCTAGATACAGGCTACGATGAACACAACACGATGACGGTATGGAGCCAATAAAATGAAACACTTACTTTATATAAGCCTCATAGTATTACTTAGCGGTTGCTACACTCCTAAAAAAAACAATCCAGAAGTGATGGCCGACTTAGCCTCACAATTAAAAGATATTGCTACAGCCGTTGATGGCACACTAAAATTTAGTGAAACATCCTATTCAACAACTGATGAGTTATTAAAAGCCGCTGTTAATAACGATTTAAGCAAACTTGCACCTTTTGGGGAATACACGCTTATTGTAAACGTACAAGATGATAACGCAGTGCTACTTTTATGTGATGCCAATACGGCTTTAATTGAAGATGCAGGCTGTACTGCTCAATCAGATATACAGCATTGGGGAGCAGGAGTTATTCATCAGTGCGAAATAACTATAAACGCCCAACAGCTCTGTAACTAGGTAATAAAATACCTGCTATACATTTAAAGTTGAGCCGTCATCTCTTTGGGATTAAACACTAAGCCATGGCGGCTAACATGCTCTGCAAAATTTTCGGCTGACATTGGTTTCGCAAAGTAAAAGCCCTGAAATTCTTTACACCCCATTTGCGCCATTATTGCTACTTGCTCTTGGGTTTCTACTCCTTCGGCTACACACTTAATATCAAGCTCTTCACACATAACGTGCACCGCTTTAACTAAACTTTTTTGACGCGTAGAACTTGTTACTTGGCTGATTAATGAGCGATCTAACTTGAGCTTGTTAATAGGGTAATCGGCAAGGCGTGCAATATTAGAATACCCCACTCCAAAATCATCAACCGAAATAGTAAAACCCCACGATTGCAGTGTTTGCATAAGCTTTAGCGAATGCGCTTGGTTTGCCTCAAGAGAGGTTTCAGTCAGTTCTAACTCTATTTGAGGTGGCTTTACGTTGAAGTCGGCAAGGTATTTAACCAGTTTTGACATAAAATCGGTTTGGCTAAAATCAATTAGAGATATATTTATTGCCACCGGCACACTCGGTAAACCCGCCTTAGTCCAATTGGCAATTTGAGCGCAGACTTTTTGAATAATCAGATCGGTTAACCTACTGACCATTCTGTATTCTTCGGCAATAGGAATAAATACCACTGGCGACACATTACCTAGTATTGGACTGTTCCAACGCGCTAAAGCTTCAAGCCCAATACATTGACCCGTTGCATCTACTTTAGGTTGATAGTGTACCGACAAATCGCCCTGCTGAAGCGCTTCGTCTAGCAACATCGAAATTTCGTATTTTTCGATAAAAGCTTGTGATTGTTTTTCGTTATAACCACTTAGAGGCATATTACAGTTTGCAACTTTAAGTGCTTCGCACGCATTGCTAAGTACTGTTGTGCTGTTTTTTCCGTGATCAGGATACTTTGCAAAACCAAATAAAAATGATTGCTGACACTTAGTGCCAAACACATTATAAGTTTTATCTAATGTATTTTTTATTTGCATTAATAGCTTATCTTCAAGCTCGTTTTGCGAGTTTGCGCCAATTATAAAAGCAAGCTTTCCTACTCCTATATGGGCACACAAAAGAGGCCCATCTGGCATCGCTTTTAAACGCTTGTACGCGTTAATAAGTAATGCTTGAGACTCGGCTTTAGTGAGCTTTAAATTTAAGTATTCACTATTTGCACTTTGGGTAACAACGATAAAAAAACCTTTTTGGTATTTGCTTGTTAATCTGTCACATTGCAGCTCAAACCATTCTCTATTAGGTAGTTTTGTTTGCGAGTCTCTAAAGCGTAAACGTTTATTTTCTTGTTCCATCATCGATAAATTTTGTTTAATGAGCTGCTCTTGCGTGCAATCGTAAAAGTCGTATACACGGTAGTTAGTACTCATTGTTATTTGCTGGTAGCAGGCTTTAAAATAGCTTTTTTTGTACTTCACAATTTTATTTTGAGCATTAGGAGCGTCAAAAACTAAAGTAGGAAATAAATGAGAAAGGTTAACGCATTCTTCTTTTAATTCTTTTTTTATACCAAACATATCAATAGCGTGTTGATTAAAATCAGTAATGACAAGGTTTTCGTCAACAATAATTTTGGCTTTATTTGATTCGGTGAACAGGCTTCGATAAAGCTCATTTTTATCTTTAAGGTGTGTATTAGCGCTTATCATTGTTTTGTTTAAACGCTTAGCAGCCACAATTGTGCGTGCCACAGCAAGGGGAATACAAATGTTAAAAAATAAGAATATTAGCCCTGTAATGTATAAGCTGGCATCGGGAAGTTGTTGAGCAATGCCAGTTAAGCCCGATATATCAACGTTATTGATGATCATATAAAACGGTACAATATTTAATACGCCATAAGCAAGGGCTGTTCTATAACCAAGTAGCATAAGTGCGATTATTGGGCAGGAATACATATACATAGAGCCCACTTTAGCAAGCTCTAGGTCTGTTAAAAATAAGTTCATTGACACGCTAGCAGCTACAATGGCTATTAAAAGTACATGAGCGCTGAAGTGATAAAAACGCTTACTTGCTATAAGCAAACCGCATACAGTCGCAAAAAAACTGCTTGTTAATACAACAATATAAATTAAGTTAAACTCAATAGCGCTTGCGTACGTGTGGCACACCACAGCAAAACATAACACCATTACTAATGATAGAATAATGCGCAGTGCACTTACTCGCCAATTAGCAACCTGATCAGGGGCTGAATAGTGATCGTTTAATAAAAAGAACCTATTGAAAAAATGCATAATAAACAACAGTTAAAGCTCATTCTTCTATTAGACATTGATAACTTGTTAAAATCAATCAAATGAATATAATTTCTATTTACATTGTTCTATAAAATAGACAGGTGTAAACCTGCTCGTTAGCCATTAAACATTCATTTTTCGAGTGTTTTTACAGTTATCCTCTTTAAGCGCGAAACCGCTGCACCCTAAAAATTCACCGTGCTTAGATTTACGTTTACGCATTTCGCGACCACACTTTTCACAAATTGGATGCTGCGTTTTACACTCTGTATTCACACATTGTGAATACGTGCTTTTATCAACTGATGGGCTACTACAGCTTTTACACACTCGTAGTTTAGTTTCGCAAATCTGCGTATTAGTACAGCTATAATAATCACCATACTGACCCGTTTTTGGCACAATTAATCCGTCGCTGCACGTATTACACTCTCTTTGCTTTAGTTGCGACTTGTTAAACAACGTGGAGCCGATTTGAATAGGATAATCGTCATTTACTAGTTCTTTTACAAACGCTGAGCATGCATAAGGGTCTGCAATTAAATACGCTTTATGTTTTGCGCGCGTAATACCTACATAAAGCAAACGCCTTTCTTCTGAGTGAGTGAATTCATCTTGCACTGGTAATAACGACTCCACCAGGACGTTATTTTGATTATCGCTAGGAAACCCTAATTTACCTTGTTCAAAACCAATAATAATACAGTAATCGGCTTCAAGCCCCTTAGCGCTATGCAATGTCCAAAAATAAAGAGGGTTTGTATGCTTTTTATCTTTTAAATGCTGCTGCACGCTATTTAACATGTATCGGTATCGACTAAGTATGGCAATGCTCGCTGATGCATCGTTTTTTTGAATAGTGCTTATGCTCTGCTGTACTTTTATTTCTATCGATTTAGTGCCTTGGTATAAATCGTCTAACAAAATAACTTGTGGTGTGGTTACTTGCGTATGTGTGCTGATCTGCTTTTTATATTGCTCAGGGTTTTGCATTACAAAGCGCCCCGCTACATCACTAATACTATTGTTATATCTAAATGTTTTTTGCAACATAGTAAGTGAGTGGCTGCCCACTAATTCATTAAAGCGTGTAGTAAGCGCTAAATTACCACCCGAGAACCGATAAATTGCTTGCCAGTCATCACCTACCGCAGTAAAGCGTATTCCTTTGCCATATTTTAATATGGCATTTAAAAAACCCATACGCGCACTTGATATATCTTGAAACTCATCAACTAAAATGTGGCTCCATGGAATATTAAAATCTCCGCTTACTATCGCCTTTGTTGCTTGAATAATCATGTCGTCAAAATCAATGGCATTTTGCGTGCTTAGTTCATTTATATAAGCGTCATGAATTTGCACTAACAAGTTTGCATATTGTTGATAGTTTTTAATACCACTTTGCTTGATGCGCTGCGCTATTTGCTTATTACTTAGTTGCTCCACTCGAATAGCTTGTAAGCATTTTATGTACTTATCAATGCCTTGCTGTAACTGTCCTGAGTTATTTAAAGTATGAAATATTTCGTCGTTACTTAAAGGTGTTAATTCAACATTATGCTGCTTTAATTGTTTAGCGAGAGTTTGCTCTAGCTTTCCTTCTACCCAGTTGTAATGAAAGGTTTCGAGTAAAGTGGTGCCATTTTGTTTATGTAACTTACGCTTAAATGCAATTTGCTCGTTATAGTGTTTTTTATCTATATCGGCACGAGTATTCCCTTGCCTATCAATGCCAAAGTGCTCTAAGTAAATATCGTATTGAGGTATATAAAAGTCTGGTTGGTATTGCCCACTTAGCTCTGCGCCTTGATTAAAGTGATAATTCACCTCATAACTGTGCGCCACGCAATTCAAATGTAGCCAGTTTGAAATAAGCACTTCCTGATAACTTTTTACTTTATGACCCGCAAGGCTACGGTATTCGTTATCGCGTACGTACCGCTCGTACTGTGCATTATCTTTAAAGCTAAATATATCAATCGGCTCATGGAGTAAATCTACAAATGCTTTTAAAAACTGTGGCTCGGTTTGTATTTTTTTACTTACCCACCCAGTTAACCAACTATTTAATTGAACTGGGTCGGTTGCAAATTTTGACAATTCGATTGGCTTTTTAGCACTTTGTAATAATTTAAGCCCAAGCGCATGAAACGTTAAAATAGTGGGTGCTTTGGTATGCAAGTTTGCATGCGTGGCACGTTTAATAAAGCGCTCTTTAAGCTCATTTGCTGCTGTTTTATTATAGGCCAGCACCAAAATTTGCTCAGGCTTGGCAATATCACACGCTATTAGATCTAACGATTTTGCGACCATCACAGATGTTTTACCTGTGCCTGCTGCCGCTAATACTAGGTTTTTATCGTTATCGCGTATAACCGCTAAGCGCTGCTCTGTTGTTAATGGATTTGACTCTACTTGATTAAAAAAGTCATTTTTAAGAGTTAGCTGTTTTTTTTCATATTTATGGCGCAGCTGTGCGATTGCATCGTGAGTATTGGGTGTGGAGCTCAGTATATTTAAAAATTTAATACTGCTTGGCGATAAGTGTTGTTGCCATGTATTTGTACTTTGAGCGTATTGTTTAGCAAGTAAAAATACTTCGTTATTAAGTATTTTCATGGAACTATCACGTAAAAACTCATCTAAAGCATAACGCTTTAGCAAAGCCTTGGCGTTATTTACTTTTTGCTCAAGCATGGCTGAAAATTGCGTATTAAGGGCGGTATTTAAAGACTTAGCTTGTGCTTTGTTTAAAAAGCTAATTGATGTATTGCTACTATCGCACAAATTAATTTTGGCGCTAAATAAACGATTTTCAAGTATTGAGTAATTATCAAAGTCTTTAATTAAAAATGTCCGTGCGGGAGCACTTCTAAAATGCACAACAAGGCGCTCTTGTTCAATAGTTACGTGTTTAATACGGGTAAAAAAACGGCCTAGCCAACTTGGAGTAGCAATATACTGCGCCATAATACTCAATATGAAGATATGCTTTGGCTTGATTGTAACATACTCTTTTATATTACATTTAACGCTAAATAGTAGTCATTTATCAAGCAACCTCTTAGCAGGCTGACTTTTAAAACTTAATGTTATCATTTTACTCACAACCATTAACAATTTTAAACATTTACAGATAGCGTGTTGTGTAACAATGCACAAATACACTTAATATATTTACTAGGTATATCCGCAATTAAACAATTACTTATAGCTAATTCAGTGGTTAAAAGGAGCTAACATGCTTAAAAAGTGCATTACCACAACTGCTTTAATTTTATTATTGTGCGCCTGTACAACAGAAACAGAGTCTAATTTAGTAAAAACAAAAGGAATTTGGGCAGGCTTTGAGCTGGTTTCTGACGGTAACCGCACGCGTGTTAACGCAGAGCTAAATGCGGGAGATGCTAATGGCTCAAACATTGTTTTAAGCGATAGCGACTCATTACAAGCTGTTGTTAATAACACTGCTATTGTACTTACAAAAGATACCGACTTTTTAGACGTTGATTACCAAGCGTATATAAATGCCACTGACGATAATCAACAGTTTGATATAAAATTTAAACGAGACGATGGCATAAATGCGAATTCAAGTGTGGAGCTACCTTTAAATTTTATTATTTTAACCCCGAGTAACAACCAAACTTTTAGTATTAATAGTCCCCTTACAGTTCAGTTAGATGGCACTGACCCCAATAGTACTAGTCAAGTAGAACTTAGCAGTAGCTGCACTAACAATAATAATGAAACACTTTTACAATCAATGCTTTTTGCGCTTGGCACTTCGCGCCTTGAAATAGATTTGCAAAGCTTAGATATGTTTAGCAGCTCGCAAGTAGATCAAAGTAAAACGTGTAGTTTAACCGTTAGTGTAAGGCGTGAACGAGTAGGTAGTATTTCGGGTGAGTTCGCAAACCAAAGTTATATTAAAGCCCAGCAATCACGCGCTATTAAAAATATGACTTTAACGTTTTAATTTGCACGCTAATTTACTCAGCGTTAAGCTACGCCTTTATTAAGTAATTTTACCAATTGTAATTGCCCTCCTTATTTATAGGAGAACAAATAACAGTTGATATAAAGGTTTATTATGACTAACAGCACATACCCTATTGGCACACCAGGCAAAAAATGGAATAACAACGATAAAGCCCAGTGGTTAGCACGCCAAAACATTAAACGCAGTTACCAAAACGAAGTCGTAACGCTAATTAATGACCTTAAAAGCACCTTAGATATAGAGCAATACGGCGAGCTTAATTACGCCGCTGGTACTTACCCATTATATATATTAAAAACGCCTAACTTTAGTGCCAATAAGCCAACTGTTTTAATCACCGGTGGTGTACATGGCTACGAAACCAGTGGCGTACATGGCGCACTTAGATTTGCTAAAACATCCGCTATGCAACACTCTGAGCAGTTTAATATTGTTGTTGCGCCCTGCATTAGCCCTTGGGGATATGAAACAATAAACCGCTGGAACCCTGATGCTATTGATCCTAACCGCTCATTTTACGAAGGCAGCCCAGCACAAGAGTCAGCAGCTATTATGGCGTTTGTAAAATCACTCAATGTAGACTTAGTTGCTCATATTGATTTACACGAAACAACCGACAGCGATAACAGTGAATTTAGACCCGCACTTGCTGCCCGTGAAGGCACGACAAACACTAATTGGAACATACCTGATGGGTTTTATTTAGTGGCCGATACCAATAAGCCTGAGCCTGAATTTCAAAAAGTAATTATCGAAGATGTAACAAAGGTCACGCACATTGCACCGAGTGATGAAAATAACCAGTTAATAGGCGTCCCTCAAGAGCAATTTGGCGTTATTAATTACGCAGCACGCGATTTAGGTTTGTGTATGGGCTTTACAGATGCACCCTATGTAACCACAACAGAGGTATACCCTGATAGTCCAACAGCCACAGATGAAGAATGTATTTTGGCGCAAGTAGCGGTTATTAAAAGCGCCCTTAACTATATTAAAGCACTTTAATAAGTTTGCAGCCGCTTGTACCCTATTGGCTGCTAAACTAAATTTAGATAAAAAGCTAATTTAGGAGGTATTAATGGAATACAAAAATGAAAACGGACACGTTAATTTATCGCTTGAAAATAATATAGTTATTGCACAATTTAGCGGAAACCTAGAACTTGAGCTTTTAAGTAATTTTAAAACAGCGCTTTTTGAAACCATTCAATCATTTAAAGGCGAAAAATGGGGTTATATAAGTGACTCATCAAACGTTGTAGCTGCAACCCCACAGGCCGAGCAAGAAATGGTAGCCATAAGCCACAGCATGCAGCAAAACAACTGTTTAATTAGCGCGTTTGTGCTTACATCACCTATTGCTATAAGCCAAATGCAACGAATAATGCAAAACGCCAAAAGAGACGTTACTTTCAAAGATTGTCTTTTTGATAATCTAGAATCTGCAAAGCATTTTATTTTAAATGAATTAAACAATGACTTGAGCTAGGTAGAGCTCAAGTCATTGTTTATATAGAGCTTATATACTGTACTAATTTTTATAAAATTGGCTGTCTTTGGTTATAGTAATGCTGGCATCTTCTTGCGCTGTTACTATAAATTGTAACTTACTCACTTTGTGCGCAATATTGTAACCATCGGCTGTTACAGTAACGGGGACTCTTTTCATTGCACCTGGCTGTATAAGTGTAGAACTTGGACTTGAGAGTGTTGCTTCTGGCAAGCCCTCTATGGCAATACTGTAATGCAGTGCTTGCTGCGTTTTATTAATAATAGTAAGTGTATAAGGGTTTTCTACCAGGCCCTCGTAGTTCACTCTATAAAGCGCATTCCTATCGCGTAGTACTGAGGCTTCTATTGGTGTGCGTTGCAGCATCCATGCAAACATAGAAATGATTAACAAAACCGTTAATGCGCCGTATCCTATTAGTTTTAATCTAAATGGATTGGTTTTTTTGCCTTCCATTTGTTTTTCACTGGCGTATTTAATTAAGCCTTTTTGATAACCAAATTTCTCCATAGTATCGTCGCAAGCATCAATACATAAGCCACAGTTTATACATTCATATTGTAAGCCATTTCGAATGTCTATTCCTGCAGGGCATACCTCTACACACAAGTTACAGTCTACACAGTCACCTAAGTTAAGCTCTTTTGGATCAGCTTTGCGTTTACGTGGCCCTCGGCTTTCACCGCGCGTGCTATCATAGGTTACAAGCAACGTATCTTTATCAAACATAACAGCCTGAAAACGAGAATACGGGCAAGCAATCGTGCACATTTTTTCGCGTAAAAACCCTGCATTACCGTAAGTGCAAAAAGCGAATAAAAACACCCAAAAGCTCGTAATACCTGACCATTCAAATGTAAGCATTTCCATATACAAACTTTTTGCTGGAATAAAATACGCCATAAACGAGGTGGCGGTTAAAACTGAAATAATAATCCACGCACTGTGCTTAGTTATTTTTTTGCGCCAAGTACTTAGCGTCCACTGAGATTTATCTAATTTAATTCGCTGATTTCGAGTGCCTTCTATGCGTTGCTCTACCCACGAAAACATGAGCATCCATATTGTTTGCGGGCAGGTATAACCACACCAAACCCGACCAAGCCAGTTGGTTACAAAAAATAACGCAAAAGCCCCCACCATGAATAGCAGGGCTAAAATCATAAAATCTTGAGGAAGGAGTGTTAAACCAAAAATAGTAAAGGTTTGCGTTGCCACATCAAGCAGCACAGCTTGTTGACCGTTATATTGGATCCACGGTATTGCAATAAAAGTTAGCATTAGCAGCCAACCTAAATTACGGCGTATGCGCTGAAAAAATCCTTTTTGCTCGCGGATATAAATTGGCCCTTCTGTGTTATAGGGCTTAATAATCATGTCTTCTTCTTTAATATCAAACTTCATAGTACTTGCTTCATAATGACGGGTGTTACGCAAGCATTTGCAACTTTCAGACCAAGCTGAAACCTTAATTACTTCATTGATATTAAAGAAATTATTTTAAAAAATAAAAATCAACCACGCGATATAAAGCGTACTTCGCGATATATCACGAATTTTTAGCGATTCCTAACTTTCGCATTTTTGAGCGTAGTGTACTCTCAGGTAAGCCCAATTTAACTGCCGCTCCTTTATCACCTGATATTTGCCAGTGCGATAACGCGAGAACAGAGGTTATATGCTGCTTTTGCGCTTCATCGAGCGTAAGTGAAGGATTAATAACAACTTCACCACCCGCTTGCAAAGGCTGACTTAGCTGAAGTACCGCTTGATTAGATAAAATAGCTTCACGTTCAAGTACATTTTGCAGCTCTCTAATATTGCCTGGCCAATCGTAAGCCTGCAGCTGCGTAATTGCTTTTTTACTTAGCCCTTTTAAGTTTTTCCCGAGCCGTTTATTTAGCTGCGCAATCAAATTAGCGCATAAATAAGGAATATCTTCTTTTCGATCTTTAAGGGCGGGTACTTTTATAGGAAATACATTGAGCCGATAATACAAATCAATTCTAAACGTGCCTTTTTGTACCATTTCCCACAAGTCGCGATTAGTCGCTGCAATTACTCTAATGTTTACTTTTAGCGTGTTGCTGCCACCCACGCGTTCAAACTCTTGTTCTTGCAGGACTCTCAGTAATTTACTTTGCGCCTCAAGTGGAAGCTCTGCTATCTCATCTAAAAACAAGGTGCCTTTATCAGCAAGTTCAAAGCGCCCTTTACGGCGGTCATTGGCACCTGTAAACGCGCCCTTTTCATGACCAAACAATTCCGATTCTAGCAAGCTTGGGGTAAATGCGGCGCAATTTACTTTTATAAAAGCTTGTTCGCTACGCTTGCTTAGTCGATACAAATTACGGGCTACTAATTCTTTACCCGTGCCATTTTCGCCAAGTATAAGCACTGTGCTGTCGGTTTCACTTACCAGTTTTATTTGATCTAACATGGTTTGAAATATATGGCTTTGTCCAACTAGCCCTGAGTCTTGCCAGTCTTCGTTGAGCTCTGCAATTAAGTAGTTGTTTTCATCTTTTAGCTGCTCACTTAAGTGCTTTACTTGAGTAAGTGCCTCTTGCAGTGCATTTTGTGTTTGCTGTTGCAGTGATATATCGCGAAATACCGCTACAGCACCAATTAACTTATCATTTTGATAAACCGGTGTTGAAGTGTATTGAACTGCAAATGAGCTACCGTCTTTACGCCAAAAAACTTCATTTTTAACTTCACGACGCTTTCCGTCAAACATGGTGCAGTAAATTTGGCATTCATCTGCGGGATAAGGTGTGCCATCAGCATGAGTATGGTGATGATATTGGTGTATTTTTTTACCTAATAGTTCCTCAGCGCACCAACCTGTCATGCGCTCAGCGGCAGGATTAACAAACACCGCATTACCCGATAGGTCAAAACCGTATATGCCCTCACCTACTGCGTTTAGCAATAATTTAGGATCGTTTAAAAATTGTTTTATCATAAATACACCTCGCGAAATATCGCGAGCATTATGGCAATTTTATACACTAATTGCACTCATTACTTAAAGTGCACTTACGCGTAAGTTAAAAAGCTATAAATAGTGCTTAAATAACGTTTTTACATCTATTTTTGCACCTAGCCTTGCGGCTATTAAATAAAGTCCTGCAAGTTTTCGGTGAATAAATAACGCATCAACAGGCGGTGTATGCCATTGCTGAGATTGCGCACTAAGGGCAAGCCCTGCATTTTTAATTTTGAGCGCGAGTTCACTATTTTTAAAATCAAATTCCCCTTTTACTCTTAGCGGCTCGCACGCCATTAAAAATAAATCAATGACGTTGTTTTTATACTCATCAACTAAGTCATTTTTAAAATAACCTATGTGTGATGCCGCTTTAAGTACACCTTCTCGGTTGTTTTCGCTACCCGCTTTAAATAAGGCTAAGTACGCTAAGCTAAGCTCGGTTGATATTTCTCGCGTTGCACCAAAATCAAATAAAACAATTTTTTGTGTATCAAGCTGATAATGAAAGTTGGCAAAGTTAGGGTCGGTTTGAATTAATTTAAATTCAAACATTTCTTTAAAAAACAAATCAATCAGTTGCTCTGCAACAAAGCTTTTTTGACTATCAGGTAGCTCTGTAATGCTCTCAATAGGTTCTGCTTTTATATACTCCATAGTTAGCACTTGTTGTGTGCTGTGCTCTGGATATACGTTGGGTACTTTAAAGTGGGGATTAGTTGCTAATGCATTTTTATAACGTATTAAGTACTGAGCCTCCCGCTTATAATCAGCCTCGGCTAATAACTGCGCCTTAGCCTCATTAATAAGTGGTTTAATATTAAGATCTTTTGGCAATAACCGAGAAATCGTTAATAACGAAATAACGTTATCGACATCACTTACTACACTTTTTGCAATACCAGGATATTGAATTTTAACAGCAAGCTGATCGCCATTTTCTTTATAAGCTAAATGAACTTGCCCTATAGAAGCCGCTGCAAAAGGTCTTAGCTCAATGTGAGAAAAACGCGCTAGCCACTCATCCCCCCATTGCTCTTTTAACACTTCAACAAGCTGCTTATGAGGCATTGGGTTCGCGTCTGAGCGAAGTAAAGCAAGTAACTGAGCTAATTCAGGACTAAGTAGATCACCGGCATCCATTGAGAGCAATTGCCCCAGTTTCATTGCTGCACCACGTAAATGTGATAGCTGTGTGGCTAGTTTTTCAATGTTTTTAGGTTGTAGTAGTAAGCTTTTATTATCCCAACCTTTACCTGTTAGCGCGCTCTTAGCACCATCAACTAACATGTTGGTAGCAACACCTGTGGCAAGTGAGCCTAATTTTGCAAAACGGGAAAGCCGAGAAGTGGGAACAGTACGAGGAGCCGCCATAATATTAAAACCTAATTAGCCTGAAAGTCAGGCTAATCAATACGTATATTGTAAGTAGGTAGATCTACTTATAGACGAGGTACTAGCTTAATTGCGCCTTCAACCACTTTCATATCAAGTGGAAGTTTACTAAGTAGCATCATTTTAGGGTCATCCATGTTTAGAGTATAAACTGGGTTAACCGCTAAAAAAGCATTAATAACATCCATTGCTTGGCTATCAAGCGCACCTAAATTACCTTTAAAACCGCCGGCATCTACACTCGAATCAAGTAATTTAATATTACGTAAAAACACTGCTTTTTTCTCACTGTCGTAAAATGGGCTACCTTCAATTTGCAGCTTTAAACGCACAGGGTATTTAAGAGCGAATGCATTAATTTCAGCGCTAGAATCGGCACCAAGAACAACAACGTCGCGGTTATCAGGTCCAATGTTGACACTTAAGTCGTTTACATCAAACTGAACCGGCAAACCCATTAAGCTTACTTTTTCACTTAACTTTGGTAATTGCTTACCCAGTACAGACTCAACCTCAGAGTTAGTAAATGAATATACTGATATGCCTTGCGTGGTATTACAGGCGGTTAAAAATAACGCTGCAATAATAACTAAAATTCTCATGAGAACCCTTTTGTTTATAAATTAGTGGTACATAAAAAAGCCGCTATTAAAGCGGCTTATTAAAATAGTAACCAGCACATATTGTGCTGGTTCTAGTGCATTAAGCTGCAAGTGTCGCTTTAAGTCGCGTTAGTGTGTCAGGTTCAACTGAACCAGCACTGAGCGCTAATAACTGTTTTAAATAATAGTTTAAATCAGCATGTTCGCCACGATGTTTGTCATCTAACATGGCTACTTGTTCTGCCATTCTAAGTGACTTATCAGTTGAACTTACGTTCGCTAATATTTCCATGCGCGTAATAAGTTGATCTGTATTTAATGCTGTTTTAAGCGGTGCTTGATACTGACTTGGTAACGCTTCATTGTTTTCAAGTGCTGTAATTAACGCATCTAGATTAGCTTGCTCTGATTTGCTTGTAAGCAATGCAAGTTTATCGTCAATAGCAGCTAATAGTTTAGTAACCTTTGGCGCTAACGATCTAAATTGCGTGTACCCTTTCACTTTTGTTTCTAGGTCGTGCAACTGCGCTCTTTGATTAACATCACTAAGTGCTGCTTCAAGCTCAGCAAGCTCTGCAATTGCTTGTTTATCTGACTCGTTTTGCTCGAGTTTTTGCTGCTCAAACTCACTACTACGCTTAGTAAATGTTTCATCGTTATACTGACGAAACTTTTGCCATAACGCATTTTCAGCTTTTAAACCAGCAAAGCCAATGGTTTGCCATTGCTGCTGCATTTGCTTCAACTCTTGGCAGGCAGCGGCTAAATCATCGCTTTGTGATAATTGCTGCGCTTTTTCTACTAACTCATTTTTAAGTGCTGCATTACATTTATGAAATGCGTTTAATAAAGCCAGTACTTGTTGTTGCTCATTTTTATAACGATCGTTTAGTGTACGGTATGTTTTAGGGTCAACTTTACCCACACTGCGCCACGCTTTATTTAAACGATTATATTGGCTTTCATATTGTTTCCAATCAAAATCATCCTCAGCAGTTGGCTGTAAATGGAGCGCATGCATGTCGTTAATAATACTTTCACGCTGTGCTTTTGATGCTTCGCGTTGCACTTCTTGCTCTGCGAAGTAACTACGGCAAGGCGCAAATAACAACTCGATTTGTTCAT
Organism: Pseudoalteromonas sp. SR43-3; assembly: GCF_014163875.1. Lineage (NCBI taxonomy): Bacteria > Pseudomonadati > Pseudomonadota > Gammaproteobacteria > Alteromonadales > Pseudoalteromonadaceae > Pseudoalteromonas > Pseudoalteromonas sp. SR43-3. The sequence goes on from NZ_JACJEC010000007.1 coordinate 195,246, forward strand.
CAAACTGCACACCTTGTAGCTTTTCTTCATCTGTGTCTAAACGACCTAACTCATTCCAACGTTTACGTAGCGCTTTTACTTGCTCTGCGCGTTGTTGTGGGTCTGTACACTCTTCGCTTACTAATGCACTTACTTCTTCTAATAAAGCTTTACGCTTTGGTGCTGCAGCGTATTTTTGCCAATCTTTCGCATCTGCAAGTTGCGCTTCAAGGTCTGCTTTTATGTTTACAAGTGGCTGCTGATATTGCTCAGTAAGTGTATTAAATAACTCTTCAAAGCCTTTAAACACGCCAAAAGCAACATTAAAACGACCTTCTTCAATTAGGCGCTTAACATCACGAGCTTTGCGCTTTGCTTGGCTTTGGTTTTTTTCAAGTGGCTTAACTAGCTCATTCATTGGTGCTAAAAATTGCTTTTTATGCCCATTTAACTGTGTTTTAAAGGTACTTTGCAGTGCGCCATCTAAAACATTCAAATGATTACGCGCTGCTTTAAAGCCATTATTAAATTCAGTTAGAGTTGCATCGTATTGTGCTAAATCTTCTGCTGGCTTAATTTCGCATAATGCTGCAAAAGCGAGTTTGTACTCTTTAATAGCAGTTGTTAGCTCGGGTAATTTAGCAACTTGAGTAAATAGTTTTTCTAACTTGCTTACAGCGAGTTTTGATTGTGCATTATTAGCAAGTTCTGTTTCGCTAATAGCTTGCTTAGCTTGCGCTACTTTTGCATCAAGCCAATCTTGTTGAATTTGCTCTGGAGTTTCAAGACCAAGCTGTAAGGCATTTTCAATTTCTTCACCCAAAGCTTCAAGTGTTGCAAGTGCTAATAATTGACGCTGTTGTTGCGCTAATTGCTGCTGCTCTTTGTCATGTACTGCTTTTAGCTGTTCAATGTGTGCATCTAACTTAGTAGTAATAGAAATATATTTTTCATCAAGCAGCTTTACACGTTCATCACTTAACCATTTGAGCTCAAGTGCTTGCCACTGGGCCATTAATTCGCCGGCTTGTGAATTTACAACACCAAAATCTGTTTTTTCACGTAAAGCATTTAACTTAGCTAAAATAACACGTGTTGCACTTTCAACCTGAAGTGGCATTTCAATTGCTAAACGCTCATTTTCAATATGCGTTTCAAGTGCTGCTTTTGCATCACCTTTTGCATGTTTTACTAATGGCTTAATTAATTGATGGGTAATAACAAGTTCAACTAACTGAGTTTGTAGCTCTTCGCTACCTTCTTTAAATGCTTTTTCTACTAATTTTGGGTTTGCTAAACGTTTTAATAATTTAACGCGTACTTGCAGTTCTTTTTCTGCAAATGCTAACTTTTCGAGTGTTTTAACAGGTGCAAAACGCTCTATGTATTCACTTTTGATTTGCGCTGTTAATGTACTTTCGCTATTTAAAACAGCATTAGATATTTGCAGCTCTGCTATATCTTTTAATGCTTGATCTTGTTTATACGCTTTCCACCATAGCGGCAAATTGTTTACCTTTTGCAGCGCTTTACGGCGAATTTCAGCTGAGCTATCTTCAAGTGCTAACGTGTTTAATATGGTTGCATCACGTTCAATGTCTAATTTTTCGATAGCATCAAGACGTACTTGTTGCTTTGGGTGTTTCCACTTAGGTGTAAAAAGGTGCTTAAAGATCATGTTCACTAAACCTAGCTATTTCGTTGTCTGATTTGAATTCTTTTTGTAGTTGAGCTTTTGTCTTTTGGATCATTTCACCATTAGCACCAATCGTAAATTGCTCGTTTGATTGAGCCACCTTTGCTTGATACAACATAACCAACTGCACTGTTTGTTGCTTTTGTTCATCTGATAAAACGGTACCGTCTGGCCACTTGCCAGTAGAAGCACCGTATTGTAAGCGTTCGAATAATTCGGGAGTAATATTTTGTACAAGATTGTCGATGTTCATGTCATTTTTTCTTTTTTAGAGTCACTAAAATAATACGATTTATAAGGTACCAGATACAGCCTATGCCTATTGCGGCAGTGTAAGCATACCACTGAAGTGTTTCTTCTTGCGGTTGTAAAAAGTACAAGCAGAAAAAACCACCTAAAAATAAGATAAGCGCCAAAAAGGAGTGATTTATAAACATCTGCTTTTTTTTAATTCGCTGTTCGCGCTGAAGTTGTAAAACTTGCTCGTCGTTTAGCTCTGCAATGTTGCTTTCGCAATGCGGACATTGCTTATGTTTATCTGAAATTGATTTTGCACATTTTGGGCAACGAATAATCGCCATACTTCTCTCCATACTACGCATAAAAAAAGCGCCTTTCGGCGCCTTTATTGTACTTGTTTTATTTCTCGTTGTCTTTTTTGAATTCAAACCAACAACTGATTTAGGGGCTATAATTTTCTAAGTTGCCCACTAAGTTTAATTACTCAGCGTCTTTTGACTGTTTCTCTAAACGCTTTTCCCAAAACGAGGCGTTTTTAATCCCTAATTTAACTGGGTCAAATGTGATTTTTCCGCCTTTTTTCTTCTGATCCTCATAATCGCTCAAACATAACAAAGCTGGCTTAGCTACAAAGAAAATAGCTAAAATACCCAATATGTTAATCCAAGCCATTAAGCCAACGCCAATATCTCCAATAGTCCAGATATAACCTGAATTATTAACCATACCGTATGCAACCATGAACATAATCACAAATTTCACAAGGACAAGCGGGATATTGCCTTTAAAGTAACGATTTAAGTAAGCAATATTTGTCTCTGCAATGAAGTAATAAGCAAGTATTGTGGTAAAGGCAAAGAAGAATAATGCAATACCGACAAATGCTTGTCCAAAGCTGCCAAATACACTAAATAAAGCCATTTGAGTAAAGGCTGCTGAGCCAACTTCAGTCGCTGCATCGACATTTTGTACAATAAACTGTCCTGCTGGTAAATCACCCACAACATTATATTGCTGCGTTATTAAAATCATTAATGCTGTTGCAGTACACACAAAAATGGTATCAACGTAAACCGAAAAAGCTTGTACTAAACCCTGTTGAGCTGGGTGATCAACCTCTGCAGCGGCTGCAGCATGAGGCCCACTACCTTGGCCAGCTTCATTAGAATATATACCACGCTTTACGCCCCAACCAATAGCGGCACCAAAACCAGCCTGTGCAGTAAATGCATCACTAATAATTAAATAGAATATATCAGCTACTTTATCTAAATTTAAAAATACCACGATTAATGCCAGTACTATGTAACCCAGTGCCATAAATGGCACTACTACTTGCGTAAAGTTTGCAATACGCTTTATACCGCCAAAAATAATAAACGCTAAAACAATAAGGATGATTGCTAAAGCGACTAACTTAAAGCTACCTACGTCACCAAAGCTAGTAGTAACCATGTTGCCACTGCCAAACACTTGGGTAAACGCATTACCTACTGCATTTGCTTGTACACCAGGTAGAAAAACACCACAGGCAATAATCGCCGAAACAGCAAATAAAACAGCTAGCCACTTTTGCCCTAAACAACGGTCAAAATAGTACGCTGGGCCACCACGGTATTGCCCATCTTCTTCTGTTTTATAAATTTGGCCTAAAGTAGACTCTGCGTATGCAGTGCTTGCACCTAAAAATGCAACAACCCACATCCAAAAAATTGCGCCTGGCCCACCAAAGCCGATAGCGGCAGCAACGCCAGCGATATTACCAACGCCTACTCGTCCAGACAACGATACTGCAAGGGCTTGAAAAGATGAGATACCTTTATCAGACGTGTTAGGACTAAATAATAACTTACACATTTCTTTAAAATGTCTAACTTGAGCAAATCGAGTTAATACTGAATAAAACAAGCCTGCGCCTAGGCATAAATAGATGAGTGCATTACTCCAAACAACATCATTAACAGCACTTACAAAAGCTTCCATGGATATCCTCTATAGTTATATTTATTATTTTTAATTACGAGACTCTGCTTTAGCTACTACGCTACATAAGCTTTACGAAATAAGGTTTTACCTCTCCCGTCCCGACTCATGATTTAATTAATCTTAACTTAAGTAACCTAACTTTGTTAACACTTAATTTTCAAAATATATAATTACACGCTTGGCGAAAGGCATTACATCTGTAGTATTTAAATGAAAGTAGATTGATTTGTACCGATACGGTGATGATACGCAGCGAAGAAGCGTTGAAAACGTTTTAAGAATAAAGCTGCTATATGATTATTATTTTTTATACAAAGGGTTTTATTAAAAGCAAAAAGGGTATCAAAACTATTGATACCCTTTTAGATAAACGTTTTATCTTAAATCATCAACAACATTAACAATAGCCGCTAATGTATCTTGACCAAATTGATACGAACGACGATCTGACCAGCCGTAATCTGGATCAGGTAAATCGTTGTTGTCTTTAAATGGCATTTCAATTGTGTACGTTAATGCTTTGAATTCTTCAGCCGTAGCTGATGAACCTACCGTTAGGTTAGCTTGACCTGGCTCATCTTTTGGATAGCCATGCTCATCTTGAAACTCAGGTGTAATAGTTAAAAGCGCAGCTTTAAAGCTATCTTCTAAGCCTTTTAAGCGTTCATCGTAACTTGGAATACCTTCACTTCCTGCCACAAAGTTATATGGGATAGCTTCATCGCCGTGTATGTCTAAGTGCATATCTAAGCCAGCTTCGCGCATTTTATTAAGCACTAAGTAAACCTCAGGGCTATTTTCCATGCTTGGTGTTTGCCATTCACGGTTTAAGTTAACACCTTTAGCGTTAGTACGAAGATGTCCGCGTGCGCTACCGTCTGGATTCATATTAGGCACAACGTAAAAAACTGCTTTTGATAGAAGCGCAGCTGCATGTGGGTCTTCGTCATCAAGAAGTTTGTGCAGTAGACCTTCAACATACCACTGCGCCATTGTTTCACCTGGGTGTTGACGTGCTGTGATCCAAATGGTTTTCTTGTCTTCACTTGGCTCACCAATTTTAAGCACACTCATATCGCGGCCATCGAGTGTTTCACCAAGCGTTATTAATTGGCAAGCGCCTTGGCTTTGTGCCCAAGATAATAAATCTAAATGGCGGTCGTAACTGTATGGCGCAAAGTAAGCAAAATATACGCTGCCGCACTCTGGTTCAATTTCAAAGCTTAATGTGCCATTTTCATAGCTTGATGGTACACGAAACCATGTTTGGCGGTCATATGATGCAACGGCTTGGTACCCTTCCCAACCATCTGGGTAAGCTGATTTATCAAGCTCATTAATATTTAACTTATGCAATTGGTAAGGTGTTGTTTCAAGACGAAAGTGAAACCACTGATAAAATTCAGACTGGTGATCTTTATTAATTTCTAATTGAATATTTAAAGGATCGGTGGCTTCAATAACTTTGATATTACCACTGTCGAAATTGCTGCTGATTTTCATGAAAAAACCTTTAGGTTGAATAAGTTTATCTGCTTATTAATTCACAGAACTGACATTATTTTATAAATAGTAAAACGAATGTGCATCTTCTTAATTAAAGCCTATCACAAGGCATACGCTTTAAAAATAATACACGACCAAAAAAGCCAGCAACATGCTGGCTTTTAAGTCACTGCAAATAAATTAGCGAGGTAAGCTTGGGAATGACACTTCGGCCATATCGCGCATACAACGAACTACTTGGCAGCTGTAACCAAACTCATTGTCGTACCATACATATAAAACAATACGGTTATCTTCAACAATTGTTGCTTGTGAATCAACAACACCTGCGTAACGGCTACCTACTAAATCGGTAGATACAATTTCCGTTGATGCAGTGTAATCAATTTGATCACGTAAGTCTGAATGAAGTGCTGTATCGCGTAAAAATGCGTTTAGCTCTTCAACTGATGTGCTTGTTGCTAAGTTAAGATTTAAAATAGCTAGCGACACATTAGGTGTAGGTACGCGGATTGCGTTACCTGTTAACTTGCCTTCAAGCTCTGGTAATGCTTTTGAAACCGCTTTTGCAGCACCTGTTTCAGTAATTACCATATTGAGTGCTGCGGCACGGCCACGGCGCTCTGCTTTGTGGTAGTTATCAATAAGGTTTTGATCGTTCGTGTACGAGTGTACAGTTTCAACATGGCCATTATTGATACCAAACTTATCGTTTAATGCTTTAAGCGTTGGTGTAATTGCATTGGTTGTACAGCTTGCTGCACAAACAATTTTATCTTCAGGTAAAATATCTTTGTTATTAACACCATATACGATGTTTTTGATATTGCCTTTTGCAGGAGCTGTTAATAATACTTTTGCAGCGCCCTTACACTCTAGGTGCTGGCCAAGGCCCGCTTCGTCTTTCCAAATACCGGTGTTATCAACAATTAATGCATTGTCGATACCGTATTGAGTGTAATCAATTTCGCTAGGAGAGTTAGCGTAAATAACTTGAATGTAGCTACCGTTAGCTTTAATTGCATTGCGTTCTTTATCAATCGTGATTGAGCCATTGAATGGACCGTGAATTGAATCACGACGCAGTAAGCTTGCACGCTTTTCAAGATCCCCATCTTTACCACCACGCACAACAATAGCGCGCAAACGTAAATCTGAATATGGACCTGATTTTTCAATTAATAAACGCGCTAATAAACGACCGATACGACCAAAACCATACAATACTACATCGCGTGGCTCTTTCGCTGGTGAGTCTGTTATTTCTGCAAGTTCATCTTTTACAAACTCTTCTACTGAACGACCTTTTGCGGCTTCAGTGAACAAATAACTATATGCAAGCTTACCAATATCAATACGTGCTGAGTTTAATTCCATTTTGCTGATAGCTTCTAAAAATGGGAAGCTTTCGCGCAAACGTAATTTAGTGCCTTCAAACTGAGCAACGGTTTTGTGAGATTTGATAATATCGATAGTACTGGCATTTACGAGAGGACGGCCATATACAGCGATTTCGATACCACGATTACGGTAAAGCTTACCAATAATTGGTTGCATGCTTTCTGCGTAATCTTGGCGCTCTTGCCAACTATTTGTGTATTCTAACTCGTGAGATGAGGTCATTTTATTTACCTAAGTTTATCATTTTGAACGGATAGCCTTTAAAAATGCACTATATTTTGAGAGTAATGCACTTCAGGCAGGGCTATTCTAATTTAAACTGAAGTTATTCTCTACTGTTAGGCGTTAAATGATTGCGTTAGAATAACAAAGTAAATATTCATTTGGGGTTAAGGAATGCTTAAAAAAGCAAGTGTACTATTGGGTTTGCTAACATTGGCAGGGTGTGAAGAGCCGTTAACACTCGCACAAGTGTGCAAAGAAACACCTGGTTTTTGTAGCGACTTAAACAAAGACAGTCACTGCAAGGATGAGCGTTCTGATGTAATTATCAAACGCTACATAGAATACAAAGACCCTACTGATGAAAATAAATACCAATTACTCAAGGATTTTGAATCTTATAACCAATGCATAACTTTGGCCGCTAAAATTGAACATATTAAGTTAAAAGCTAAAAAAACGTCACGTATTGATGGTCAATTAACGAGTATTAAAGAAATGACTCGGTTATATCAAGATACCCAAAATACAAACCACCCAGGTTTGCTCTACTACCAATGGTCACGAAATAACAACCAAAGTGCGTTGACTAAATTATTGGCTATAGAAAATGATAAAAGTGTAACGCAAAGTGCCGAAATGCAATTTTTTTTAGCATCGTACTATATTAAATTTGATGATGAAAAAACCATTGATTTACTTTATAAAACTCTAGAGCTCAATAAAAAAGACAACATACCGAATCCGGAAGTGTATACATCACTTATTAGTCTTTTTTATAAACATGATAAGTTTAAGCACGCATATATATTTTCTAAAGTAGCGCAAATGTCGGGGATTGAAAATATTGATGTATTTGAAATTGAGCAGAAATTAGTCGCAAATGGTAAAAGCTTAGATAGCCTAGATGTACTTGCAGAGCAAACATTTCAGCAAATAATGGCAGGTGATTTTGTATCTCCTCGAGAGTTTTAATTTATAATCGCAAAAATAACCTAATACCAATCTGCTTATGTATGGGGTCTATTTAACGTTAAGGAAATTACGCTAGAACTAGGCAAAAATTTTGTATCTAGTTGTTCTAGATAAAAATATTTTAACGACGTTATAGTGTTATTTAATTCGTTAAATTGATCAAAGATTTATGCAGGTTGGTATAATTTAATAACTAGGTTATTCAGGCAAATAAAAAGGCAGCTTACGCTGCCTTTTTTTATTTTGCTTTGCTTGTGCCCACTTCTACGCGGGTTTTAAGCTTTTGACCTGGTCGAAAAGTCACCACGCGACGTGCCGAAATAGGAATATCTTCGCCTGTTTTCGGGTTGCGGCCTGGTCTTTCTTTTTTGTCTCGAAGATCAAAGTTACCAAATCCAGAGAGCTTAACCTGCTCGCCTTTTTCTAGCGCTGAGCGGATTTCTTCAAAAAACGCTTCAACTAAATCTTTGGCATCTTTTTTATTGATCCCGAGCTTTTCAAATAGGTGTTCAGCTATGTCGGCTTTAGTAAGCGCCATATCTAGTCCCTCAACGATGCATTAAACTGTTCGGCCAATTCGGCCACCACGTTATCAACTACTAGATTGATATCTTTCTCTTCGAGTGTTCTATCAACCGCTTGCAGTGTTAGAGCAATCGCCAAACTCTTATAATTTGGCTCAATACCTTTGCCCTTATACACATCGAATAAGTTTAGGTCAACCAATTGATTTCCGCCAACTTTTTCGATCACGCTTAAAATGTCGCCAGATTTAACGCTGTCTGCCACTAAAATCGCGATGTCGCGGCGATTTGAAGGGAATTTAGACACCCCTTCGGCTTGCGGTAAATTTCTTTTTTCTATTGCTGACATTTCAATTTCAAAAACAAAAGTTGCGTTGTTGATATCTAACGACTTTTGAGCTTGAGGATGTAAAGCACCAAAAAAACCAACCTTTTTACCATCAACATATATTACTGCTGATTGACCAGGGTGAAGTCCATCTGACTGCTCGGCTTTAATTTCAAAGCGAGTAATGTCATTGGTAATTGCAAGTAAGGCTTCAACATCACCTTTTAAATCGTAAAAATCAACATTGCGTTTTTCTTCAACCCAATGTTCACCATTTACAAGACCCGTAATAACACCGCCAATAACCGGTACTTGGTAAACACCATTTTCTGCACTTTCGTCGCTTATAAATTTAAGACCATGTTCGAATAAACGAATACGAGGCTGTTGGCGATTTTGGTTATACGCTACAGACGCTAATAAACCCGGCATTAAACTTACACGCATTGCTGACATTTCAATTGAAATAGGATGCGGTAATACCATTGCTTTACACTCTGGGTGTAAAATAGCTTGTGCTTTAGGGTCTACAAAGCTGTACGTAATTGCTTCTTGGTAACCACGAGTCACTAACGTATTGCGGAACTTGCTAAGCGCAATAGTTGCTTCGTTATGTGTCGTCATTTTAAGTTTTGCAGTTGGTGCAACATTTGGAATGCTGTTGTAACCGTAAACACGTGCTACTTCTTCAATTAAATCTTCTTCGATGCGAATATCAAAACGGTAGCTTGGTACGTCCGCACTCCAGCTTTCATTTTCTACTTTAACATCAAGACCTAAACGCGTAAGAATATCTGTTACTTTAGCATCTTCAATATGATGACCAATAACACGGTCTAAACGTGCACGACGAAGACGTACTTCAGTCACTTTTGGTAGTTTATCAGCCGCAACAGCTTCAACTACTGGACCTGCTTGACCCCCCACAATTTCAAGAAGAAGTGCTGTTGCACGTTCCATTGCATCGTGTTGTAGAGCAAAATCAACACCGCGTTCATAACGGTGTGAAGCATCAGTGTGTAAACCGTAGCTACGTGCTTGTCCTGCAATTGCTACAGGATTAAAAAATGCGCTTTCAAGTAATATATCAGATGTTTTATCTGTAACACCTGATTGCTCCCCACCAAAAATACCCGCAATTGCAAGTGCTTTATTATGATCGGCTATCACAAGTGTTGTGTCGTTTAATTTAGCGGTATTACCGTCTAATAAAACAAGTTCTTCGCCTGCGTTTGCACTACGAACTTTAATACCACCTTCAATCGCATTTAAATCAAACGCGTGCATTGGGTGACCAAGTTCAAGTAATACATAGTTAGTAACATCAACTACAGGATCGATAGAACGTACGCCACTACGACGTAATTTTTCAACCATCCAAAGTGGTGTTTCAGCATCAAGGTTAATGCCCTTTATCACACGGCCAAGGTAACGAGGACATGCATCTTCGTTAACTAGCTCAATTGATACTTTGTCATCAATTGTTGGCGTAACCGCTGGGATATCTAATACATTTACGTCAATGCTATTTAAAACACCTACTTCACGAGCAAGGCCTTTAATACCTAAACAATCACCACGATTTGGTGTTAAGTCAACATCTATAATATTGTCATCAAGACCTAGGTAGTCACGTAAATCAGTGCCTACTGGTGCATCGCTTGGCAATTCCATAATGCCGTCGCCTTCTTCGCTAATACCTAGCTCAACAAAAGCACATAGCATTCCGTTTGAAGGTTGGCCGCGTAGTTTGGCTTTTTTAATTTTAAAGTCACCAGGAAGTACAGCGCCCACAGTTGCAACAGCAACTTTAATACCTAAACGACAATTTGGTGCACCACACACGATATCAAGTAGCTCATCGCCACCTACGTTAATTTTGGTAACACGAAGTTTATCTGCATCAGGGTGTTGACCACATTCAACAACTTCACCAACAACTACGCCATTAAATTTGGCAGCAGCAGGCTCAACACCATCAACTTCTAGACCAGCCATTGAAAGCTGTTCCGAAAGAGCTTGCGTATCAATAGCAGGATTAACCCACTCTCTTAACCACTTTTCACTAAATTTCATTTTATTGTTTCACTCTTAACGGAACTGGTTCAGGAATTTTAAGTCATTTTCGAAAAATGCACGCAAATCGTTTACGCCATAGCGCAACATTGTTAAACGCTCTACACCCATGCCAAAGGCAAAGCCGGTGTATTTTTCTGGGTCAATGCCCACAGACTTAAGTACATTGGGATGTACCATGCCGCAGCCTAGTACTTCTAACCACTTACCGTCTTTACCCATAACATCTACTTCAGCTGAAGGTTCTGTAAATGGGAAGAATGAAGGACGGAAACGAATTTCCATATCCTCTTCAAAGAAGTTACGTAAAAAATCATGCAAAATACCTTTTAACTCCGTAAAGCTAACATCGGTATCAACCATTAAACCTTCAACCTGGTGGAACATTGGTGTATGTGTTTGGTCGTAATCGTTACGGTATACACGTCCAGGTGAAATAATGCGCAGTGGTGGCTGCTCAGTTTCCATAGTACGAATTTGCACGCCACTAGTTTGTGTGCGTAGTACTAATTTAGGATTGAAATAAAAGGTATCATGATCAGCACGTGCTGGATGGTGCTCAGGGATATTTAGCGCATCAAAGTTATGAAAATCGTCTTCGATTTCTGGACCAGATTTAACTTCAAAACCTAACTCACCAAAAAAGCTTTCTATACGCTCAATAGTGCGCGTAACTGGGTGTAAACCGCCGGTAGGCATAACACGTCCTGGCAGAGTTACATCTATAGTTTCAGCAGCTAGCTTTTCTTCAAGTGCTTTACTTGCAAGCAATTCACGCTTTTCGTTAATAGCAGCTTGCACATCCTGTTTAGCTTGGTTTATAACTTGGCCTGCTTCTTTACGTTCTTCAGGTGCTATTTTACCTAACGTTTTAAGTAAGCTAGTGATTTCGCCTTTTTTACCAAGGTAATTAACCCTGATATCTTCTAACTGCGCTATTTCACTGGCACTGGCTACCGCCTCAAGTGCTTGCGCTAATATATTTTCTAAGTTCATTCGATACCTGATCTTTCACAGAAGGTGATTGCTTAAGAGCGTGTTGGCCTTTCAAGATTGCTTCTCAACTGTGTGGTTGGCTATTAAATAAGGTTAAGCATTGGGCTGTAGTTTCCTACATAAGTCATGCAATAACCCTAAATAAAGACCAAACACGTGTTGTTCGAAGTGTTTATCTTGTGGCTACTCTCTTTGTTGTTCGGGTATTGCATATAAAAACTATGCTAATGTCCTCACGACGCGATTAAAGCCCACTTAAATTAAACAAATTCCAATCAGGAAAGGTAAACACGCTCTGATAATAGCTTATGATAACTGAAAGCAGGGTCTAGATTCTAGACCTACTACAGCTTTAACGTTGATTTTATAAAAGGAATAGTTAATTTTCGCTGTGCAGCCATAGATGCATGATCTAATTTGTCGAGTACATCTAATAAAGCTCGCATATCACGGCTTAAACGGGTTAATAAAAAGCGTGCACACTCATCACTTAATTCAAGGCCGCGCATGTGAGCGCGCTTAACAAGTGCTTGTGCTTTATCGTCATCACTCATAGAACGAATTTGAAAGGTTGTTCCCCACGTTAAACGAGACTCTAAATCAGGCAGAGATATATTGAGCATGCTAGGAAGTAAATCAGCAGTTACTACTAACATTTTACCGGGTTCGTTAAATCGGTTAAAAAAGTTAAATAGTGCTTTTTCCCACGCATCATTCCCTGCAACTAAATGCACGTCATCAATACATAGAACATCAAGTGCTTCTAAACCGTCTAATACCATAGGTCCAAAGTCAATTACTTCGCGCATAGACAGCAACATATTAGATAAGCCACGCTCTTGTGCTTTTATGCAGGTTGCATATAAAAGATGAGACTTGCCCGAATCACCTAAACCACATAGGTATGTATACTGAAACGTTTTTGCTAATTTGGAAAAGCTATCTTTTAGGTGATTAACCTCCAAAGAGTCTTCTCCCCCAAAATACGATGCAAATGTTTCGTCATCCGGTAAAGTAACCGGTAGTGCCATTTGCATCGGCTCAGACATTAGCATTATGGTGTTACCCATTGATACTCTAAGCTATTTTTATCAACAACATGATAAAATGCGCGTGGATCCTCATAATCTTTAAATGAAGAGTCTAGCCCTAACCCTTTTTTAAGATCACTCAAGTTACCAGTATGATTTAATTTAAATTCAACAAATTCCGGTGTTTTACGAACAATTTTGACTTGCGTAACAACACTTAGGCTCAATAATCTTCGTTTCGCTAATTCTATATCAACAAAACTTTGTGTGCCTTTTAGCGTGAGCGTAGCAGTTGCTTGTTCATAATAAGCATTTGGGTCAATTGCATACTCGCTTGCAAGACCTCGTGCTAAGGTATCAATCATTTGACTCACTATTTGCTGCTTATCGCCCGTTAATCTATTTGAATCAAATTGATCATCATTAGTAAAACGCCAATCTAAAATCCAATTTTCGCTATCAGCTTCTTTATACATTCTTGCTGTAATACTTCGCTCAGCACTGTAGCGTCTAGAGGCCTCTTCTACTGGTTCAGAAAAGTTACCCCATACCTCAGGAATACCTACTAGACGTCGATCTTGTAAATCAAGTAATGGAACAACGACAGGTAAACCACGACGCCCTGCTTTGTCATAAATTAACTGCTCTAATTGCGGGTAACTTTCTTGTGTTACTAATTCTCTGCGCCAATTGTCTTCAATACCTAACCATATTGCGACTAATGGACGTTGTACTCCCCATAAAGGTAAGTTTAACTCTTTGATTAGCGCGTTGATCTTTCGAGCTTCAAATTTAACAACGAGTTTCAATTGTCCATTTGCTCTCTCGTCATATTCAAACTTAAGCATATAATCAGAAATATCTTTAGTACGTTGCTGCGCTAACTTATTTTGATCCGCAGTTTCATCACCGCTTACTTTCACTAAAACATTAAGCAAAGCTTTTCGACTCGCAGCTAATCGAGTATCTCGTGTTTTGTCATCCACTTTTAAAATATCTTGATATAGATCAGTTACTTCAACTGCCGACACAGAAAAACAAAATAAAATGGATATGGCGCTAATTAATAATCTATACACAGGCTGTTAGTTCTTGGTTTTAAACTGATTTGATCCTAAATCAAAGACAGTAACAAAGCAAAATTAAATTTGTTATCTAAGGAAATGAGAGTAATTAGCTTTTATAAAAAATAAAAAAGATTAAATTAACTTCAGGAGTGGCTAAGCTCACCCGACCTACGTGATGGTGTTGATGTGAATGTGTGTTAATTGCGCGCATTTCACTTTTCTGCAGACGTAAAAAAGCCCGACTATTTCTAGTCGGGCTCTCTACGATTTGAAGTCGGTGCGCTACGCAGTAGGATGTCGTAGTGCCCACAGCGGTAGAAAGTCACATAGCAAATGCTACACTATCTTTGTGGCGCGATATGAGTGGGTGTTAATTACGCGTATTTCACTTTTCTGCAGACGTAAAAAAGCCCGACTATTTCTAGTCGGGCTTTCTACAATTTGAAGCCTGGTAATGTCCTACTTTCACATAGCAAATGCTACACTATCATCGGCGCTGTTTCGTTTCACTACTGAGTTCGGCATGGAGTCAGGTGGGTCCAAAACGCTATTGTCACC